>CBFDAZ010000051.1:0-14307 GCA_965602825.1 uncultured bacterium | reverse complement strand
GATCGAGGGTGCCACTGGGAGAAGAACCGCTGCGGTTGGCGCTGGTCGGACGATCAGGTGGAGGCGACGGCGGCCTCGTTGCTGGCCCTCCTGCGCATCAGTCCCGACAGCGCTCTGGTCCCAAAGACGGTCTGGTGGCTGGCGACCAACCGGCAGGGCGACCGCTGGAAGTCGACCAAGGACACGGCGCTCGCCATCTCGGCCCTCAGTGAGTACCTGTTGGCCTCGAAGGAGCTGCAGAGCGCCTACACGGCTTCGGTGTATGTGAACGATGAGCTGGCGAAGGCGATTGAGGTGACACCCGACAACGCGCTCGAGGTGGATGGCAAGATCGTTGCCGATGCCGCTGAGCTGCAGACCGGACGGAACACGGTACGGATACAGAAGGATGGCGAGGGCGCGCTCTACTACTCCCTGATGGCGACGTACTACACGACGGAGGAGCCTATCAAGGGCGAATCAAGCGTCATCGCTGTCGATCGCGAGTACTTCACTGTCGAGGAGTACGTGGACGAGGAAGGCAAGCTGCAAGCCAAGCGGCAGCCGGTAGAAGGCGCCGTTGAGAGCGGGACGCAGCTCGAGGTCGAGCTAACGCTCACGAGCGAGAACGACTTCGACTATGTGATGTTCGAGGACTACAAGCCGGCTGGCTGCGAGCCAGTAGATCTCCACAGTGGGCATGTGCGAGGCGAAGAGCTACGCGCCTACCGCGAGTTGAGAGACGAGAAGGTGGCCTTCTTCATCAGCCATCTGCCGCAAGGGACGCACAAGCTCACATACCGTGTTCGGGCCGAGACACCCGGTGACTTCCACGTCCTCCCGAACATCGGGAAGGGCATGTACATGACCGACGTGCGCTGCCTGAGCGACGAGATCCGGCTGGTGATCGGCTCGTAGATTGCGCGGCGAAGCTCGGGCCTACCGACCGCAAGGGGGTCGCGAAGGCGGCTTGACAAGCCCGGCGGCCCCCTGTACCTTCCCCAGATACCGAACCTGGGTGTCTCTTCCCACGTTTGACTAGGGTGGTTCCCTTCGCACGGAGGCGAAGCATGACACGAAAGGGCATCATCGCGCTCTTGGGCGTGCTTATCGCGATCCCGGCGGCTCTGCAACCGACCACCGGCCAGACATACGACCCGACCGCTATCGCTACGGCGCTCAGTCAGGCTTTCGCCAAGGCCGCGGACAAAGTCAAGCCCGCGGTGGCCAACATCAGCACGACGCATATCGAGCCCGGACGTCGTATCGGCTTCCCGAGCCTCTTCGGCGGCTTCCTGTCTCCCGACCTGTTCTCCACCCCGGACCGCGAGGTGCACAGTCTTGGCTCCGGCATCGTGATCCGCTCGGATGGCTACCTGGCCACAAACTTCCACGTGGTACAGGGCGCCGAGTCGATCGTCGTCTCGCTGGGTGAGGCAACGGAGCTGGAAGCCGAGCTGCGCGGCAGTGACCCGGCGAGCGACCTGGCTGTCTTGAAGGTCGACGCAACGGGGCTGCCGACGACCACCTGGGGTGATTCGGACGCGCTGATGGTCGGTGAGTGGGTCATCGCGATCGGGTCGCCGCACGGACTGCGGTACTCGGTAACGGCCGGCATCGTGAGCGCCAAGAGCCGACGGGATGTGGGCATCACAACCTACGAGGACTTCATCCAGACCGAGGCCACGATCAACCCGGGCAACTCCGGGGGAGCTCTGGCCAACCTGCGCGGCGAGGTCGTAGGCATCCCCACGGCGATCATCAGCAAGAGCGGCGGCTACGAGGGCGTGAGCTTCGCGATCCCATCGAACGCTGCGGCGGACATCACGCGGGTGCTGATCGAGAGGGGGCGCTACCCTCGCGGATGGATCGGGATAGTGACAGCACCGGTGACCCGGCGCTACGCGAAGCTGGCCGGCCTGCCGGAGGACACTGGGCTGGCGATCGACAGGATCTACCGGGACTCCCCCGCCTGGAACGCAGGCCTGCGCCCTGGCGACGTCATCCTGAAATGCAACGGCAACCAGGTCACTGGACTGAGCACGATCGTCGGCGAGGTAGGCAAGGTCGGCACCAACGGGACGCTCACGCTGGAGTACGTCAGGCTCCAGAGAATGGGCGACCGGGTGCGCAAGACGACGGAGACTGCTGAGGTCTCCACCATCCCGCAGCCGATGAATCGGGAGGGCCGGACCCCGCAGGGCGTCTAGCCCGGTCTATTCACGACGAACGTCGCGGGCAACCCGCTCTTTTTAGAAAGAGCCGGTTTCCCGCGCCCTTCCGGCAGAAAACTCTGTTTCGGTGTGGGTGCTTGCCGCGAAGCACACTGTGCTGCGGATGGCCCCACTCCAGGACCACGGATGCAGGTCGGCAACGGCCTGCCCGCTACTATTGGGCGCTCTGGCCGCAGTGCATCGTGGATGATGCGGGCCAGGGAGCCGCAGGCATCACGATGGCTGAGCCGATCACTATTGACTCCCACGTCCATGTCGGGCGGACTCACGCCCGATGGGCCGAGACCCTTCCGCTCCTCGAGGCGGCCGGGATCGATGCCGCTGTGCTGTCGGCCGACCCGGACTCGCCGAACCTGGACGACGAACGGGATTTGCCTGCCGCCCTGTCGGCGCGCGACGGCCCCTACGCTCTGTGGTACATCGGCGGCGATCCTGTTTCCGGAATCCGGCGCGGCCCGCCCCCTTTGCCACGGGACCTGGATGGCTATCGCGGCGTCGAGTGGCACTGCTACTTCTCGGAGGCCTTCGACTACGGCAGCTCCGATGACCTCGCCGCCGCAACAGCGGCTGAACTGCTGCAATCAAGCGACTCTCTGCCCGCTCTCGAGGCCCTGGAAGCGCTCGTCGCCCGCGGGCTGCCCGTACGCCTGACGGAGAACCTGCCGACGACTCTCGCGCTGATCGAACGGTGCCCCGACGGCCGGTTCATCATCCCCCACATGGGTCTGCGGAATGGCGGCACATCACGCGTGCTGAACGCGCTGGCGAGCAACGCCAACGTCTACTTCGACACCAGCGTCGTCGAGCCCAACGAGGGGATGGTGGAGAGAGTCGGCTGGCAGAGGGTGCTGTTTGGCTCCGATGCTCCGACCGGCGATCCGGCGCGGGCAATTCGCCGGGTTCGGGAGCTTAACATCCCGCCGCAGCAGGTCCAGGCGATCCTCGGCGAGAACGCCCAACGGTTGCTCGAGCGGTAGACGCACCCGTGCAGGCCAATCAGGCCTGTTTCCAGCGGGATTCTCCCTCTTCTCGATCGGAGGATGGCTCCAGATGCCCCGACATTCAGAAGAGATGCGGAAGATCGCGCCGGAGGCCGACCCACTGCGACTGGGCTGCGGATGGTCCAAGGAGGATCTCGGCAAGCCGTGGATCGTCATCGAGTCGTCCGCCGGGGACTCGCACCCCGGCAGCGTGCATCTGGACGACCTCTGTGACCCGATCCGTGACGGGATCATCGAGGCCGGCGGCACTCCCGCTCGGTACACCTGCACGGATGTCTGTGACGGAATCAGCCAGGGCACCGACGCCATGGACCTGTCGCTCTGCATCCGGGAGATCACCGCGCTGGCCACGGAACTCCACGTGCGGTCGGCCTTCGCTGACGGCGTGATCCTGGTCTCCGCATGCGACAAAGCGATACCCGGGCATCTGATCGCCGCGGCACGCCTTGGCATCCCAGCCATCCACTTCCCCGGCGGCTCGATGCCCCGCGGGGCGGCCGACATGTCGCTGGACAGGATGGGCGACTTCGCCTCCGATCTGCGTCGCGAGCGGATCAGCCGGGAAGAGTACGAATACTGGCTGGAAGAGGCCTGTCCGGGGCCGGGAGCCTGTCAGTTCATGGGGACGGCGAGCACCATGCAGGTGATGGCGGAAGCCCTTGGTCTCGCCTTGCCAGGAACCGCCCTGGCCCCCGCGATGGCTCACTGGCAGCGCCGCCGGGCGCTCTACGCCGGTCGCCGCATCACCGAGCTTGCCGAGCAAGGCCTCACGGCTGACAAGATCCTCACCCAGGAAGCCATCGAGAACGCAATGACCGTCCATGCGGCGTTCGCGGGGAGCTCCAACGCCCTCCTTCACCTTCCGGCGATCGCGCGGCAGTTGCGCCTGAAGTGCACCCTTGACATGTTCCAGGCGGTGAACGACAGGACCCCGTGGATCGTCAACGTGCGGCCGTCGGGGCAGTGGACGGCCCAGATCGTCTGGATGGCAGGCGGCGTTCACCGCGTGATGGAGGAGATCAAGGACGGGCTCCACCTGGATGCCGTGACCGTCACCGGCAAGACGGTGGGCGAGAACCTGGCAGACCTCCGTAGCGCAGGCTTCTTCGACCGCCAGCCACTCCACCTGGAGAACTTCGGTCTGGGCGTGCGAGACGCCATCGCCTCGGTGGACGAGCCCCTGGCGGCCCGGGGCGGCATTGCCATATTGAGGGGCAATATCGCGCCGGAGGGTGCGGTCATCAAGGAGGCCGCAGTGCGACCGGAGGCCCGCAAGTTCGCGGGCCCGGCGCGGGTGTTCGACCGGCAGGAGGACGCCATCGAGGCGATCTTCTCAGGCCGAGCCAAGGCGGGCGACGCGGTGGTCATCCGCTACGAGGGCCCGCGCGGCAGCGGCATGCCGGAGCAGTTCTACGTGACGAAGGCAATCTCGTCGGACGAGGAACTCAGCCGGTCGATGGTACTTATCACGGATGGCCGCCTCTCGGGGGCGTCGGGTGGGCCGGCGATCTGCCACGTCTGCCCCGAGGCCGCGGCGGGAGGGCCACTGGCGGCGCTCCGCGACGGCGATTGGATCGAGGTGGACATCGACGGCAAGACGCTGAACGTGACGGGTGAGGCAGACAGACGTTTCTCCCCCGATGAGGGCGGACACATCCTCGCACGTCGCCTTGCGGAGAGCCCACCTCAGCCGCCCGCCAAGCACGACTGGCCACTGCTGAGACTCTACACGTCGCTCGCCGCCTCGGCTACCGAAGGCGCCTGCATGGAGCTGCCCTCGCGCAGCACCATCGGCGCCTGAACGTGGGCTTCGGTTCCAGACTGTGTCAGGGGCGAGAGCCGCCGTCAATCACGCCGCTTCGCGGCCCGATTTCGCGGCCCGGTAGGTGGGGCACAACTTGTGCTGTGTGCTGACGCAGACACTCGGGTTGAAGGCGGTAGCCATCCTCGGGTCGGTCACCGGATTGGCTGAGACAGTACACTGGCCCTGGACGTTGCCGGCGAAGTGCTTTGCCGGCCGGAAGTACGGGCAGCGCGGCGCCTCCCGTCGGGTCTGCAGCAGGTGATACAGAATGCCGAGCACAATCATCCCAATAGCGACCGCTATTTCGAGCGCCATAGTCTCTTCCCCCCAATCAGTCCGTCCGCCCGGCTAGCGCAATGGCGAAGGCCACGTCATCTCATCCCGGTCGCGGAGGCGCCCCCCTTCTTCGATGCACTATCCCGAACCCCCCACGAGTCTGTAGAGCCTCAGTACCCCGAATCGCAGTCAATGCACAGCGAAAATGGCGACCCCCAAGGGCCGCCACTAGCCATAGCCGATATCTGGTCACTCAAACGTGCGGATAGGCCGCTTACTGTGTCCGAGATGCCGCTGAATAACGCTTGCGGAACGTCGCCGAGCCCAGAGCGAGGGAAGCCGTTCAGCCGCGCCAGCGTCAGCATGCGCCCAGCGCCGCGGCGCTCTGGCTCCGACAAACAGCGGCTGGTCGTGGTTAGGAACGGCCTTCCTTGACGGCTACCACGAACTTCGAAGCGAGGTCGGTCAGCACGCCGAAGTCGCCCTTGGCCATGGCGTCTTTGGGCATCATGGCGCTGCCGACGCACAGAGCAGCGGCTCCCGCCTTGATGAAGTCGGCGGCGGTGTCGAGGTTCACGCCGCCCGTCGGAACGAGCTTCACCTGAGGCAAGGGTGCCAGTACGTCCTTGAAGTAGGTCGGGCCGAAGCCACCGGCGGGGAACACCTTCACCAGGTCGGCGCCTGCCCGCCAGGCGGTGAGAATCTCGGTCGGCGTAAAGGCCCCCGGGATGCACGGCTTGCTGTACGTGCGGCACATCTCGATCATGCCTAGATCGAGGCAGGGACCGACCGCGAACTCCGCGCCTGCCAGGATTGCGGCCCGCGCGGTCTCACTGTCGAGCACCGATCCGACGCCGATGAGGACCTCCTCCCCGAAGCGGCGTGATACCTCCTCGATGACCTTCAAGGCATCGGGGGTCGTCATTGTGACCTCAATGCAGTCGACGCCGCCCGCCTTGATCGCCTCGGCCACCTCAATCAGGTGTTTGGAGCTCTTCGCGCGGATCACGGCAGCGATGCCGCTGTCGAGAATCCGTTGGAGCGTTTCGTGTTTGTCCGGCATTGCTGGGGCCCGTCACGGAAGCCCGGCCGAGGTGACCCTCAGTGGGAGGCCTTTATCGGCAAGAAAGTAGCGAACCACACGCGGGCGCGATGAATCGCGCCCCTACACGGGTCGCCGACGCGCATCGCGGGGTCCGTGACGCGCCATTCACCTCTCTTTTTCAGGAAAGTGTTCGCTAACGCTGGATCTTGTACTTCAGCTTGTCGTGAGCGGCTTTCATTACCTTCTCGGTCTCGTCTCGAGTGGCCCAGTTGAAGTCGCCGGGTATGGAGTGCTTGATGGCGCTGAAGGCATCGCCCCAGCGCAGGGCACTCTCCCACGACTGGTCGGTCAGCCAGCCGTAGATGCAGCCGGCAGAGAACGAGTCGCCGCCGCCAACCCGATCCACGTTCTCGAGGTCGTAGGTGATGTCTTCGTAGAGCTTGTCGGCCAGGATGATGCTCGTCCAGCCACCGGTCCATACCGTGTCGATGCGGCGTAGGGTGATCGCCACCGCCTGGAAGCTGAAACGGTCCTTGAGAGCCTCGGCGACCTGTGTCGGCTCCCCGCTCTCGCCGAAGACTGTATCGGTATCATCCTCGGTGGTGATGAGGAGATCAACCATCTCCATGAACGGCGTCTGGATCTCGCAGGACTTCTCCGGCGTCCAGAGCTTGCCCCGGTAGTTGAGGTCATAGCTGATCATGCAGCCGGCATCCTTCGCCGCTTTGAGCGCCTCCTCGGTCGTCTGCGCCGCGCTCTGGCTCAGGGCTGGCGTGATGCCGCTGACGTGGAAGACCTTGGCGCCTTCGAAGACGGCCTTCCAGTCGACCATCCCCGGCTCGATCTTGCTGATCGCCGAGTTGGCGCGGTCGTAGATGACCGACGAGGGCCTGGGCGAGGAGCCTTGCTCCAGGAAGTAGATCCCCGCGCGGTCCCCGTCGGTCCAGACGATGTGGGACGTGTCCACACCGAACTCCCGGGCTTTGTTGCCGATCATCCGGCCAAGCGGATTGTCGGTCAGCCGTGAGACCCAGGCGCTTGCCAGTCCAAGTCGAGCACACCCAACGGCCACGTTCAGTTCACCGCCGCCGACCTTCACATCCAGCAAGCCCGTCTGCTCCAGCCGCTGGAAGTCAGGCGGCATGAGTCGGATCATTGCTTCGCCAAAGGTCACGACATCGTTGCTCATGGTGGATCCCCCTCCGGAATCAGCGCTCCAGTGAGATTCCCTATTTCGCGCAATCCGGCGGATTGCCCTTGTTGATGTCGGCTCAATCGCAGGGAAGACAGTGAGGCAGCAGTTCGGCCAGCGTCAGGATGTCGAGCCGGTTGTGGCGGATGATGCACTCCAGCAGCCGGCCGTCCTGCGACCGCACGAACTCCTGGTAGCGCTGGGGAATGTCGGCCCCCGGAATATCATCGGTGCGCTCTCGTCCGCAGAGGCAACTCTCCAGCGTCTGAAGCTTGCAGTCCGGGAATTTGCCCTTGAACCGCTTGCGGGCCAGGGGCAGGAGGTCGATGTGTTCGGCCCGCGGGTGGAAGTCGACGCCGTGGTAGATGGCTCGATCGCGAAGGTAGGGCATGTCAAAGGTCCTGCCGTTGTACGTGAAGATGGCGGAGCAACCCGTGAGGATGCGGGCCGTCTCGTGCAGTAGCGCCGCCTCCTCCGGCAGATCCCGCGCCAGTATCTGCGCAATCTCCACCGAGCCGCCGCGGAACTGCAGAATGCCCACCAGGAATACCGGTAGAGCCGAGAGGCCGGCAGTCTCGATGTCGAGGAACGCCAGCTCCGGTCCGCCTTCTACCGCGGAGACGGGCGCCACTGTGGTTCCATCTAGAGAGTGCACGAATTCACACAGCGTCCGCGATACATCGCCGCCCCAGGTGCAGGCCGAGGCGACATCCAGCCGCATGACCCAGCATTCCCCCACCGGCGCCGGACGAACCTCACCGGGGAACAACTCCTCCACCGCCACGAGCGGGCCATCGAACTCGGGCCGTGCGCTCTCCGCTGACGCTTCTCCATTCTCCGGCTCCGCGTCGCCGACCGTGGCCGCGGGGCCCCCGGTCTTCTGCTCTGCATCTTCGCGGCGCGTACCGATCCGGGCTTTCAATCGCTCGCGGGTGAGGCCGGAGAGCATGCCCGGGTCGGCGCCATCGGCCGAGGCCGGAGGCTCTTCGCGGCCCGGGCGCAGGGGCTGCTCCTCGTCCGAGAGTGGGGAACCACACTCATCGGTCTTGCCGCGGTCCGTGACCTTGCGGCGAAGCGCGGCGAGCTTCCTTCGGGTATCGCGAGAGAACTGCATCTTTCCCTATTCTGAGGCCAGAGCCGCCAGGTGCTCCGCGGCCATGCTCTCCAGGGCCATCGCTTCGCGGACGATCTCCGCTGAGGCGACCGCAGCGGCAGCCCATTCCGGCTGGGGGGTGCCTGGGGCGCCATCCTCGGGCATCGTCGGGAAGGCACTCTGCAGCTCAGCCAGCTTCGCCTCCAGCTCGTGGTACGTCGTCGCCGCGGCCTCGGCGGAGGTCCGGGCCGGCTCCGGGAGGCCCTGAGCCTTCGCGGCGAAGAAGCTGGCCGCCGACTGCCGTGCCGTGCGGAGGACTGACAGCGGCTCCTTAGCCCAGTCGGCAAGGCCGGCAGCGCGCTCGGGCAGCAGATCGGAGCCCTGCGGGTCCAGGTCAGCCAACAACGCCTCATAGGCGGCAAGCCCTGCCGGTGCCCCGAAGACGGAGTCACGGTGCAGAAGGGAGATCCCCCGAGACGCGGAGTCGCGAACCAGCCTGGCGGGCTGGGGCTTCTCCTTCTCCTGCCGCGGTCCCAGCCCGAATTGGTAGAACGACTCCAGGGCTCCCCCACCCTCCTCCCCCGCCTCCTGCCACCGAGTCGCGAACTCATCAAACGATTGAGCGCGGTGGCCGGCCGCGCCCGGCCGCAGATAGATGAATTGCCTCTTGCCCCGATCGTACCCGATCACGATCACCCAGCCCAGCTTGCTGTAGGGCACCAGGGCCGGCCGGTTGCGGTCCAACGTCTGGCAGAGGCTGAGCATCGCCTCCTCCGCCGTGCTGCCCCAATCGGGCCGAGCGGAGTACCCAAAGCTGGAGGCGGCTGTCTCGAAGGGGTTGGTCGCGAAGACCGCAGCTCCCATGCGCGGGTTCTGGGGATCGTAGACGAACTGGAAGGCCGCCCCTGATACCGCCATGAGCGTGTTGACGTTTGTGTCGGTCCCGCTCTGCTTCAGTAGCGATCGAAGCGCCTCGAGTGTCAGAAGCTGGATGCCTGCCTGGGGGCCCTGAGCAAAGGGAGGCACACCGGCGATGAGCTTCTTGGGTGGCGGCCCCTCCGTGCTGGGTGGCTTCTTGCTCGATCCGGCCGCCTGGAGCGCCCACAGGTTCAGGCCGATACCGCGCTTGGCCTCGGCGGCACTAGTGCTCTTGGGATACTTGGCGACGACGGCCTCGTACTGCTTCACCGCTGCGTCTCGATCCTTGTCGATCCTCTCCGCCGCTCGGGCGAGAATCAACTGCGCCTGCGCGCACTGACCCGCCTGATCGGGGTAGCGCTTCAGGACGGTCTCGCAGACCTTGGTGACCTCGCGGTCCCCTGTTTCGAGTAGTGCCAAGGCCAACTGCACCTGGGCCCGAGCGCAACTGCTCGGGTCATCGCTGTGGTAGGTCTCCAGATCCGTTGCGGCCTGCCGAGCCAGCGCAACATCCTTGCCGGAGCGTCCCAGATGAGACAGCCAGAGCAACGCGTCGTCGGCGTACCTGGACTTCGGGTACTGATCGGCCAGCGCCCGGTAGTAGCCGATCGCGCGGTCCGGCTGGTTGGTGTGCACGCGGTGGATATACCCCAGCTTGAAGAGCGAATCGACGGCCTTCGCATGCCGTGGATGGTTCTGGACGATCCGCCCATACTCGGCAGCGGCCAGCTCCGGCTTTCCCTCTGCCAGTAGCAGCTCCGCGGTCCGGTACCGCCGTTCTGGCTTGTTCCGGCAGCCTGCGGTGGTGACCACCACCAGCGCGAGGGTCGCTGTGCCGAGCCAAGCCGTCACCGTCCCTGATGACCTCACAGGTTCGCAATCTCCTCCAACGCCAGGGCCACTTGCTCCATGACGGCTCGGTCCCCGACGGAGCTCTTCTCAACCTGGCCCCAGGCGAAGTCAACCAGGTCGAGGCCCCGGACGCGGCGCGCCAGATGCGCAACATGCCCGCGGTTCAGTTTGCTCGGTGCATTCGACAGTTCTTCCAGCACGAGACTGGCCTGCTCGAACTGCCGCGTCTCGGCGGGATCCCGCTCCTCCACCGCGAACGGCGGCGATACGCAGTCACGGAAGCGGGGCACAAGGTCGCTCTTCACGACGCGCAGACGGATACAGCGCGCGACCGTCTCGTCCGCCGAGGGCCGGGACGAAGCGTAGTAGGCCACGCACAAGCCACCAACCGTCGCGGCCAGCAGGGCCAGGGGCAGCATCACTTTCTGGCGGCGGCCGCTTCGTCTCTGGGCGGTCTCATCGGCGAGACGCTCAGCGTGCGTCTCGAGGCCGTCGGCAACCGCGATCAGCGCTGCCGGCGGGACCTCGATCGCCTCCTGGTCTTCGGGGGCCAGGTGCGCCGCAGAGGCGACGGCCTTCGCGACCTGCCCTTCCGGCACACCCAATGCCAGGTGCGCCTGGCACTCGGTGAGCAGCATGCCGCCGATGTCGGGCGCGCGCTGCAGGCTGCCGAGGGAGCTGAGCACCCGGTCCCAACACCCCCCGAACCACTGCGCCGCCTCGCGCTCATCCTCGCTGACCAGCGCGCAGGCCGCCCACACCACGGAGGCGTGGCGGTGCACCAGACCCCGCAGGGCCTCCAGATCACCACGCCGGGCCCGGGTCAAGAGGGCCCGTTCGGCCCGCCGGTCGGCCTGGTGCGTGCTGTCGGTCATGAACCGCGCTCCCGCAAGGTCATCCGCCCGACTCCTCAAACAGTGAGTCACTCAGCCCGGTATTCACCTGGTACTCCGAGAACGTCACCACCATTTCGGCGCCCAGAGCGCCGTCACGCCGCGCCGCCTGCGGGACGGTCATCCGGATGGTCGAGGGCATCCAGTACTTACTACCAACCAGAACGTACGACCACTCGAAGGTCGCCCGTTCCTTAGAGCCATCAATGATGCGGGAATGGTCGACCGTCCACCGTGTTCCATCCACCGTGATGAGAATGCGTACCGGCGCGCCCCCTGCCTCGGGCTCCTTGGGTACAAGCTTCAGCGTGTGCATCGGCGTGCCGCCTACCGTCTTCGTCCCGAGAAGCAGCACGTCTGCGCCCTCCTCTATGAGCTTTGAGAGGTTGCCGAACATCAGCATGTCGCGTGGGACGATCACCAGGCTGCGGCTCTTGATGCGTACCTTGTCCGGTCGCTTGAAGAAGACCTTGAACGCCGGGACCTCGGCGGGCGCACCCTTCGCATCGGCTTCGACGCGCACCGAGGCGGTGTAGTCGCGCACCCCTTCGTGCAGATCGAGGGCTCTGCGGAGGATCTCCCTGGCCTCCGGCAGACTGTCGGCCGCTGGAGCCCTCTCCGCGACTCCGGCGAGCAGCGTCAGGCAGGCCAGCCCGACAACCGCGGGCAGCGCGGGGCGAGTGAGGCCCGCTTCCCCATCCTTACGCCTGGATCGGGGGACCGACGCTCGTACCTTCAGCACTTGATCTCCCGGCGACCAAGGATGGCAACCGCAAGCAGGAGCGAGCCGGCCGCATAGCCCGCGACCCAGAGGGCCGCGTGGCGGATGTCGGCCCACTCCACCACCTCGTCGAGTACCTGCTCGAAGGCCAGCATGTGGGTCGTCAGCAGGTAGGGCCGGACTCCGTCGAGCGATTCGAACGGCAGAGCACCGACCATCAGACTCAGCAGCAAGAAGGCAAGCGTTACGCCCGCTGCCGTCGCGCCGCGCGACACAGCAGACGAGACACACAGCGCGATGGAGGCCACGGCGATCATGGAAAGGGCGTGCAGCGCATAGGCGACCGCCAAGTCCCGCAGGGCCTCGCCTTCCGGGATGATCCGGACTCCCTGCTCCAGCCAGACGAGATCACCGCCACCCAGGAACAGATAACCCAGCCCGAGCCCGGCCGCACCCAGGAAGAGGGTCAACACGGTCGCGTGGAAGGCATGAAGGAACCACTTGGCGAGGACGAGGGAACCCCGCCGGACAGGCCGCGTAAGGACGGTGCGGAGAGTTCCGGCCGAGTACTCGGTGGCGATGGCGCCGCCCGCGCTCATGGCGACGAGGGACGCCACAAGGACGTACATCGGCAACTTGACCAGGAGGATGATGCGTGGCACAGTCACGGCGGGGGTCACGTTCCCCGCCACGATGACGTCGCTGCCGAACGTATCGCTCATCCGTGACTTCAATTGCCGCTCCGCTCTTGGCCGCTCACGCGCGGCACCGAACACCACCAGCCCCACCATGGCAAGCAGCAGGGCGAAGCCCAGGTAGGAGGTCTTGTGGCGGTAGAACTTCGAGAACTCAACCTGCAGGACTGCCAGCATCCTCGTGCTCCGCCATCAGACTGAGATACGTCTCCTCGAGGCTCGAACGCGCGGGCGCGAGGGCGGACACCCTCACCCCCGCCGCCACGAGCGCGCTGTTGAGGTCAGCGGCTGACTCTGCCCCAAGCGCGACCCTCAACCTGCCATCGGTAACAGCCACATTATCCACGTAAGGCAGCTCTCTGGCAACTGCCGCGGCGCTCTCGACGTCATCCACCGAGACTTCAAGATGCGTCTCCGTCCGGGCCAGGAGCTCGGCCACTCGCCCCTGAGCAATGAGCAGTCCCTGTGACACGACCCCGACGTGACTGCAGATCAGCTCCACCTCGTGGAGGAGGTGACTCGACAGGAAGATCGTCATCCCCTCTTCATCGCACAGGAAGCGCATCAGTTCCCGGACCTCGACTAGCCCCTTGGGATCAAGACCGGTGGCCGGCTCGTCCAGGATGACAAGCTCCGGCCGCGGCAGCAGGGCCTGGGCAATACCCAGCCGCTGCCGCATCCCGTGGGAGTAAGCACCGACCTTGTCCCGCTGGCGATCGGCAAGTCCCACCAGCTCAAGCACCTGATCAATGCGCTGTCCATCGCGACTGCCCGACAGGCAGGCGAGAACCTCCAGGTTCTTACGCCCGGAAAGGTGGTCGTAGAAGGCTGGTTCTTCCACCAGCGCCCCGACGCGACCCGCAAAGCGAAGCCGCTCGCGCACCACCTCACACCCCAACACGTGTGCTTGTCCGCCGTCCGCGCGTAGCAGGCCCAACAGGAGGCGGATGGTCGTGCTCTTACCGGCACCATTGGGCCCCAGGAACCCGAAGATCTGGCCGCGACGGACCTCCAGGTCGAGGCCGTCAACAGCCGTGCGCTTCCCGAAGCGTTTGGTCAGGCCAACGGTTTGGATGGCTGC
The DNA here is from genome assembly GCA_965602825.1 of uncultured bacterium. GTDB lineage: Bacteria > Armatimonadota > Zipacnadia > Zipacnadales > VGFC01 > CBFDAZ01. The sequence goes on along the minus strand of CBFDAZ010000051.1, from coordinate 523 downwards.
ATCCATGCTGCGGGCCCTACTTCGCGGCTCAGTAGCCCTAACGCGATGCGTGACGGGCCAGGATCTCACAGACGCGGTCTTGGAGTTCCCGGACGGCGGAACCACTGCACGTGTAGTTGTTGATCAGCAAACTGAACGCAAGCGCGCGCTCGTGCTGCCCATCCACATAGCCCGACAATGCACAGACACCCCACAATGAGCCCGTCTTGGCCCGCACGGCACCCTCGGCAGCCGTGCCCTGCATGCGAGCCCTCAGCGTGCCGTCCACTCCCGCGACCGGCAACGAAGCGACCATCGGCGCCGCCTCGGCTTCCCGCGCCACATGGCGCAGGAGAGCGGCCAGGGCTCTGGCCGTAAGGAGATTGTATCGGCTCAGACCCGAGCCATCGCAGAGACGAAGCGGCTCGGCGTCGATCCCCAGCTCCGTGAGCCAGTCGCCGACGACCTCCGTTCCCGCGTCGGCCGTGCCGGGCTTACCGACAGCCCGCGGGATGGTCCGCAAGAGGGCTTCGGCGATGTTGTT
>CBFDAZ010000050.1:0-14331 GCA_965602825.1 uncultured bacterium | reverse complement strand
AGGATGCGCCGCGCGGAGGCCGCAAGCCGACCAGACGCCGACAGGTGGCGAAGCAGATCGTCGAGCGGACGACGCAGACCAAGCCAGAGAATGCGACGCACTGGAGCACCCGATCGTTGGCCAAGGAATTGGGTGTGAGTCCTTCGATGGTCTATCGGGTCTGGCGGGCCAGTGGTCTGAAGCCGCATTTGGTCGATTACTTCAAGGTCAGTAACGACCCCCAGTTCGTCGAGAAGCTGGTGGATGTGGTCGGGCTGTACCTGGACCCGCCGGAGCATGCGCTGGTGTTGTCGGTGGACGAGAAGAGCCAGATCCAGGCGCTCGATCGTACCCAACCGGGCCTGCCCCTGAAGCGCGGACGTTGCGGTACGATGACCCACGACTATAAGCGGCATGGCACGACCACCCTGTTCGCCGCACTCGAAGTCGCCGAGGGGCGTCTCATTGGCACCTGTATGTCCCGACATCGCCATCAGGAATGGCTCCGGTCTACCCGAACTCATGCAGACCATCACCGAATACATCGATCACCACAACCAGGAGCCCAAGGCCTTCACCTGGACCGCCAAAGCTCAGGACATCATCGCCAGAGTCCGACGAGCCAGAGCAGCCCTGGATAGGTGCGCATCAGAGTGACACACTACATTAGCCTCGCAAGATTCGGCGTCTCGCGCACTGCGAAAAAGGGCTCGGGTGCGCCACTCGGCCGTCCACGAGGTGGAGCAGCGGGGGCAATGCCGCCGACTATGGTTGCGTCTGACCTGACGAGGCTTCCGGAGGCCAACTCGCGAAGCATCGCAGCGAATGGCCGACTGTTCGGCCAACGACCCGGGCACCCAGTTCCCTATGGGGAATCCGGGTCTGGGGCCCACGGCCACGACGCGGCTCTTCCGGCCTCAGGAATCGTCAGCCGGACAGGTCCGCCACGGGTCACCGGAGCCGTATCATCCGGGGCCGACTGCAACGTCTTCCGACGAAGCTGTGGCGATCGATGGGGCTGCTTGCGAGTGGACCCTGGCGGCCAGGGAGGAGGCCAGCGCATGGGCTCACCTCAGATTGGCGGTCCCAAGATGGGTGATATGCGAGTAGCGCGCCGTCCCCCAAGACGGCCGCTCGCCGCGACCGTCGTGCTGGTGGCGCTCCTGGTAGCGGCCCATGCGGCGGAGCCGGGAGAGAACCTCCTGGTCAACCCGGGATTCGAGGCTGGCCGGCCGCTGCCTGATGGCTGGCGGGACGCCAGGGCCAACCCCGACTTCGGCCGCCTTGTGATCACCGGTGCGCCCCGCAGGGGCCGACGCTGCCTGCGGATCGACTCCTTCTCCTCGCACTATGCGCAGTCCATTGCCCAGGACGTAGCGGCACCTGCCCCGGGCAAGTACCTGGTCGCGGCCTGGGTGCGGCTCGACGGCGGCTTCATCCAGCTCCGGGCCTCTGGCAGCGGCGGCGACGGGGCCAGCTTCCACCGGACGACAGCGCTGCGGTGCTACCGCGGCCACCCTCTCGTGCCCGAGATCGTCCCTCTGGAGCACACCGCGGGAGTGCGGGACAGCGACTGGCACGCCGTGCAGATGGTCGTGGATGTGCCCGCCGGCATCAAGTCCGCCCGCGTGGAAGTGGGGTTGCACTTCACCCCTGGACGCATCTGGGTAGACGACCTCTACTTCGCTCCGCTGACCGTTGAGGCGCCCTCCGAACCGGCGTCCGAGCCCTCCTCGGGCGAGTTCTCTGCCGTGCGCGGCGACTGGCAGCGGGAATGGGACTACCCGCTGATCGCACGGATCGGCATCCCCGGTGCGGCCGGGCGCCCTCCAGTTGGGCCGACCAGCAGGGGCATAGCGGGGGCCCGCCTCTCGGTGAGCGACGGTAGAGCGGGACGGCTGGTCTCGCTGGGGAAGGCGGAGGTCGAGGCAAGTGGCAACCGGCAGGTCCGGGCACGACCTTTCACCGATGGTACGGGTCAGCTCACCGAGGAGAAGGTCAGTCGGGCGGACCACACACGCTGGAAGGTGACCATCCGCAACCACACTGCCGAGGAGCGGTGGCTGGAGATGGAGCTGGCGCTCCCGACCGGGCTCGGAGTTGGGGCGCGGTTCTGGGATGGGGCAGAGGAGTCGCCGGTCGCTCCCCTGTGGCGCCGTCGAGACGGCCCCATCTTCGTGTTCCCTCTCTCCTGCGTGTATGACCGCCACACCGGTGTGGCCTTGGGCCTCTCACCTTACGAGGACCTGAGCCACTTCGCCTTCGAGAACCGCCGTCGGGACGGGCGAGCGGAGCTCGCAAGCTCGGCGCGCCTTGTCGTTGAGCCGGGCGCCTCCCGGACCCTTGACTTCGTCGCCTTCAGTTTCGCCCCGCGCTGGGCATGGCGCGAGGCAGTCCAGGTCTACCACGCCCTCTTCCCCGACTTCGCCCGCCCCACTCCTGGCATCGACCCGCGTGTCATTGGGTCCGACGGCTATGTCTATGGGAGCATGAACACGCGACAGCTGCAGATGGAGGAGTGCCGCCGCTTCGCCATCGACTGGGAGTGGGCCTATGGCCAGTTCCAGACCCCAGGCGACTGGTACCCCGATGCGAAGCACTGGGACCCGGCGAAGAGGTACACCGGCACCAGTGACCTGCACCACAACGAGGTGGCCGGCACGATCGAAGACTACTTCCGTGCGACGCGGGATCGCTTCCGGGGCGGACGGCACGCCTGCGCGATGATGTTCTACTTCGCCCCCCAGTTCTGCGAGCAGCGGTTCCTGGAGACCGAATACACCGATTCCTGGTGGATACGGTCGGACGGCAGCCACTGGGCGAACCCGAAGGGTTACGTCAAGGTGGATGACAACACGGCCTGGGCCTGGCCGCTGAACACCTCATTTGGCCGGGCCACGTTCGAGGACATGCGCCTCATCGCCGAGGACTTCGGGCCGGCGGGCTTCGCCTTCGACGTCGCCCACGGCTTCCAACCCTATTACGGTCCTGCGCAGAAGGGACTGCCGGGCCGAGCCTGGAGCGGCGACAAGTCCTTCGTCCTGGAGTCCATCGCCCTCGGCGCGATTATGGACGAGGTCCACAGGCTGCGCGCTAACGGCCATCGACTCGCGGTCTGCGCCAACGGTCCCTACACCTTCATGCTTGGCCGGCGCAGCGATGTCACCATGTTCGAGCCGTCGCCGTTCGACTGGCAGCACTACGTCTCGCGCCAGTGGCCCGTTCGGCTGGTCAATGGTGGGAAGGTCATCTTCTTCCACCGGGCCGGTAAGGTGGTTGAGGGGCTGGTCGGCGCCGATGATCTGACTCTCGAAGATGCGCAGGAGGCCATCGCGGCGACTACGGACGCGGTGCTTCTCTCGTGTCTGTGGCTGGGTGGGCTGCCACCCGCAGCGGACCTGCGAGGCTCCCCGAAGATGATCCGCTGGTCGCCCCTGCTTCACGAGGTCGTGCGGTCGGGATGGCAGCCCGTGCCCGCGATCGACACCGATGAGCGTCTCCTTGTCTCGCGGTACGGTGCAGATGTGGGCAGCTTCCTCGTTCTCTCCAACCCAACCCGCGCCAGAGTGTCGGGGCGGGCGCGGGTCCAGGCGGGTTACCTCGGCCCGGGAGCCCACCTGCTATGCCGGTATGACGGGTCAGCCCTCAGGTGCGACGCAGGCCCAGATGGGACAGACCTGGGCTGGGACCTCGCACCACGCGAGGCACTCGTGTGTCGTGCCCCGCTTGCGGTCGCTGGAGCGGGTAGGATCATCGGCACGGTCGCCCTCGACCCCCAGGCACTGGCAACCAGCGACCTCGTCGCCGAGTTCCACGCCGAGCGGCCCGGTCCGGCCTCCGTGCGAGTAGGGCTGCCCGACGGGGCCCGGGCGGCAAAGGTGGCCTGCAACGAACGGGAGAGCATCCGCTTCCGCCAGCGGGGCAACGTGGTCCGTTTCTCCGCATCGCTCGCCTCCCGCAACCGCCTTGTGCTCAGTTGGGAGCCCCGGATCGTGGTCCTCAGCCCAAGGGAGGAGATCCTGCGCTTCCCGCTGATGGCCGAGGGCAAGGCCGCTTGCGCGGTGCTCACCGGCCCGGAGGCGTCCGAGGCGGAGCGGGTGGCGGCCCAGCGGCTGGCGGCATATGTAGAATACTACCTCCGTCGGCAGCAGGACCTGGCCGTCCGCTGTTGGGGCCTCACGGGGGAAGGCGAGGGTCTGAGGCCTGCGGTGCGCGAGGTATCCGCCGACATTCCAGAGTGGATGGGCCCTGTTCTCGTGGGCAGGCCGGGCGCTCTGAGTCTGGATTGGCCGCAGCCACGAGCCGGTGGCGGTCTCATCGCGTTGACGAAGTGGCGGGGCCAAGAGGCACTGCTGGTAGCCGGCGACGGGCCGGAGCTGACAGACGCGGCCATGCTGCGCCTTCTGGGCCTGCTGGATGAGCGCTACCCCTTTGCAGGCGTTCTTCCCGACATGCCCATCTATCGGCGCGCCGCCCTCGCCGGGAAGACCGCGAACGACTGAGGCGGGAGGGCAGCGGAGTGCTGCGCTTCTCGGAGCCCCATGTCTAAGCTGAGGCGTTGGGGAACGGCGGCGGGCCCGTCGGCGAGGAGGCTGGGCCAGGCCACCGGGTCACGCCGGCTCCAGTTCCGCCCGGACCACGCCTGGCTCTAGCACCAGTCGGCAGCCGTTGGCCGTCGCCGTCAGCGTGACGCCCTCCTGCCCCTCGACCGCCTTCCACTGCCCCTCGGTCAACAGGCTGACGTCGCCGCCGTTGGTGTGAGCGTAAGACAGGTGGACCACCAGCCGATCAGGGCCCACTCGCAGGCTCGCGGCGTGCGACGCCGAGACGCCCCACGCGCCGTAGCGGACCTCACTTGCGCCGGCCGTCGCCAACAGGGCGCCCTCCGCCCGGTCCTGAACCGAGCCGGCCTTACCCCGGAAGCGGGCGCCATCGACGGTCACCTGCTGCTTCTCCGCCGGCAGGAAGCAGTAGTCGGTGCCGAAGTCGCCCGTGATCTTGATGACGCTCCCTCCCCCGAGGGTGGCGAACTCGGGAGCCGCCGCCTCCTTGAAGCGTGGGAACATCACGACGAAATACTCGCCCTCGCCCGCCAGCCGAAGCTGCAGCAGGTCGCGGTAGTCCTCGCCCTGCACGGCGTAGTCGACATACCGGTGCCCCCACCGCATCGTCCAGCGTTCGGTGTCTATCGGATCGGCGATGTAGTACTCCACATCCACCCCGTACTGGCCCAGCGCGGTGAGCCGATCGCCCTCCAGCGGATGCGCCGGCACCGACGTCTTCCCGGGGCCCTCCTCGCCGACAGCCCTCATCGCCTCCGCCTGTTCGGGCGTCACGAGTCCGTCCGAGACGGTCCACATCTGCCAGAGCGATGGGCCGGCGCCGCTCACCGAATCGCGCAGCAGAAGGTAGCTGGTGCCGCCGGGGTCATCGTCCTGAACGTACAGCATCCGCCGCCGCCAGTTCAGCGGGAACCTCGCCTCACCGCCCGCCGGCGGCCAGGTGACCGGCGCTTCCGGGCTGCCGTACGTGCCCCCGTCCCACCCCTTCAGCACGTAGCTCGCAGTGAAGTAGTCCTGCCGCGGAAGCGCGCTGAAATCGCCCATCGTCACGTCCGTGGTGCAGCCAAAGCGCGACTCGTCCCACGGCTCCGCCTCGCTCCAGGACAGAGCGGGAATCACGCGCGACACCAGCAGCAGGTACCGCTCCTTGTACCCGCCCGGGAACGCCCCCGCAACCGGCACCCCCCGCGCAAACCACAGCGCCAGGCTTCCCAGCTCCGGTAGCCGCGCTCCGGCCCCCGTGTTCGCAAACAGCGCCAGGTAGTTCTCGTGCTCGTCGCCCACGCCGCTCCGACAGAGCGGCCCCACCTGCGGGAACAGCTTCGACGTCCAGTCGGGCACCTCCATCGGCAGCTCCGGATCCATGTAGATTGGCTCGAAGCCGCCGAGGTGGCTGGCCGTGTGGGTCGTGTAATCGGTGCCCGCCCAGGCCCACTGCATCTGCCTGGAGTACTCGGGGTCCGTGTCGACGGTCGCTTTGGCCATCAGCCCAAACAGGCCCCACGGCACGCCCGCCGTAGCCCGGCCGATCGGCGGACTTGCCCGCCGGTTCCCTCGGCCCTCCATCGGGTCCCGCGGCGTGTAGATCTGTGCCAGCCACATCGCCCACTTCTTCAGGTTCTCGTCCAGGAACAGATCCCCAAAGCCCGCTCGCTTCGCCGCTGCCGCGAAAGAGGTCATGGCGAACGCGCTCACCTGCGAGTAGTGCGCGCTCTCGTACCACTCCCCCTCGGGGCCCACCTCGCCCAGCCACGTCTGCGCCCGGCTCAATCCCGGTGCCACCCACTCCTGCGCCAGCGGGTGATCCGGAATCGCGCACCCCACAATCCCCCGCGCCAACAGGTAAGACAAGCTCATGTTCGGGTTGTACGAGCGGTAGCCGCGCTCGATGTTCCAGGTCGATGGCCGCGCCACGATGTACCCCAGAAACGCCATCTGCGACCGGAACAGGTCCATCTCCTGATCGGTGAGCAGGTCCGTCCCCATCGTCAGGTCATACAGTGCTGCCACCGTCTGCGTGCTACGCATCTTGTCGAAGTCACCCAGCGCCGCCATGTGTTGGCGAACGCGGTCGACGAGGCGCACCTTCTCAGCCGCCTTGGCGTCGCCTCGGGTCATCACGTAGACCTCGACCGCCTGCGTGTCCTTGTAACTCGGAACCGGTCGGATCTCTTCTTTCGAGAGATAGTCCCGCAGCCACTCGATGTCGGGGTCCGGCTCCGGTCCCAGCCGCTCCCAGGCTGCTTCCAGCTCCCCCCTCGAAACGAACAGGTGCGGGTGGGTCCTCTCATCGCCGGGCCACTCCAGGATCCAGTCTTTGACCTCGTTCAGCGGCGGCCATTCCGCCTTCACCTGCGACAGCGACATCCGTCGCTCTTCCGCGTGGGCCGGATCGCGGTCCTCGATGCTCCACTTCCGTACGCCGGCCGCATGGTTCACATGCAGCGACACCTCCCCCGCGGGGCTATGCTTCACGGGCACCAGCTTGTGCTGCCACGCCCCCCAGTCCCGCATCGTGCCGGGCGCCGCCGGCTCGACCCATGCACCGGGGTCGTGGCTCGCCAGATGCAGCTCCCGTTCCTGCTCCCCAATCCGCAGTCGCACCAACGTCTGCGTCCACGTGTTCCACCAGTCGGCCCACGGGCTCAGGTTGGTCACCAACTCCTCCCCATAGTCCGCCAGCGGGATCTCCACCCACGTGCCGAAGTCTACGTCCTCCATCTCCGGCCGGTCGCCGTACGCCTCGCGGTGGACCACGAGCGTCAGCGGCGGCAGCCCGTCACTCAGCACAATCTCAATGCCCTCCTCCGGCAGGTCCTCCGCGACCTCCACCTCCCAATACAGCCCCGCCGCCCCCTCGTGCAGGCGCGTGGTGAGCCGCACCGCATTCCCGTCCTCGTACTCATAGGTGTATTCCACCTGGCCGTAGACCGGCCCCACCGCTACCAGCTCCGCGGACCAGCCCTTCAGCCTCGCCTCGCCAAACAGCCGGCTCCCACCAAACCACGTCCCGTCCGCCAACCGCAGCGCCACCACTGGCCCCGGCACGTCGGCCGCGGCCCGCGGCTCATCGAACGTCTCGGCCCCCAGCCGCAGCCGCGCTCCGAAGCCGGAGGTGGTCATCTCCACCTCGTCCTCAGCGGCGGTAACCCCGAGATCCCCCTGCCCGTGCTCCGCGGGCTCCGCCCCGTAGACAACGGCATACTCGTTCGTCGTCAGCGGCGCCAGATCGGCCACGAGCCACAGCGTCGCCGACTTGACCATCCGCGTCCCTGGCCAGTACTCCACCTCGGAGAACTGCACCGGCATCGCGCCGTCCGGGCCCTGCAGACGCACACCGTCCACATGACAGGCGCCCTCCGCGGCCTCAAATGGGTAGCTAAGCAGCTCATTGGTCCACTGCCGACCGACATACTCGCGCAGCGCGATCTGCCGCTCCCCACCCGCCGCCGGGCGACACATTCCCACCATCGCCACCATCCCAATGGCCAGCAGCCCTGCGAAGGCCTCTCGCATGGAAAGCTCCTCCTGGATCGGGATTGACCATATGTAGCTGAGCGCCCCGGCGTTAGCCGAACGGTCAGCCGTTCGTGGCAATGCTTCACCCTCCGGGGTCCAGCAGCCTGCCCACCCGCGCCCTGCATCCGAGAGCCTCCCGGGACCGGAACCGTAGGACAGACATGGGGATCGGACCGAGGAGGAGAGCGTGGCTCCCTGAAGAACCACCCTCACACACAAGCCCCCGAGACACCTCCAGATTAGCCTCGGAAGTCTCGAGCCTTCTGTCCAACCTAGCCCCGCTCAAAACGGCCGGGCTCGCCGCGTTGCGGCTCACGCGCACGAAGCGTGGCTTCGTGCGTGCCTGGCCAGGGCTTTGCGGGCCTGATAAGCGCATCTGGCCGGAATCAGTAGCGCAAGGCTCATAACCGTGCGAACTGCCCCCACCCAGGCTGTCCTCGGGGGCTCGCCAAGTCCCATTCGCCCCCGTAGTCGGTCTCCCGTCACCTTCTGTCAGGGCCGCCCAACCGAGTGTGAGCTCCGACTCAGAGGCCACTGCGCTACGAGAAGCTCCTCGCATGAGTGGATCTCCCAGCCAGCTTGGCCCGTGAACTGGGGAAAGCCGACACGAGCAGGAGGCCATACCAGACGGATTCCGAGACGAAGCCAACAAGGTGAAGGGCGACCGCCCAGGCAATGCTGGGCGCGTGCATGCTGGGAGGCACTACTGCCGGCGAAACGGGCCGGATCTGCTCCTCGGGCCCCGATGCACGTGTGTACGGAGTTCCTCTGGGGGGGCAGGAGTCTGCAGATGGAACGAAGCACCGGACTGAAACCTCTGCTAGCGTTGTGCCTTGCCCCCCTGGCATCCAGTGCGTCCGCCGATGTGAGGCTTCCGGCCCTTGTCGGCGACAACATGATGCTGCAGCAGCAGATCTCGGCGCCCATCTGGGGCTGGGCCGATCCGGGCGAGACGGTGACGGTCGCCGGAAGCTGGGGCAATACAGCCTCGGCAACCGCCAACGACAAGGGGAAGTGGCAGGCCTGTCTGGGTACGCCACCGCACGGCGGTCCACACACCCTCACGGTCACCGGCGGGAACGAGATCACCATCGACAACGTGATGATTGGCGAAGTCTGGCTCTGTGCCGGACAGTCGAACATGGGATGGCGGCTCAGCGCCACCTTTGATGGTGCGGAGGACTCCGCCACGGCCGATTACCCGAGCCTCCACATATTCCGCTCCGAACGACGCCACAGCCACGAGCCAGTAGAGGATTGCGCGGCCGAGTGGACTGTCTGCGCGCCGGAGACCGCGGCCACATGCTCCGCCGTCTCGTTCTACTTCGCCCGCAAGCTGCATCAGGAGCTGGGCGTCCCGGTTGGCATCGTGGTGCAGCCCTACGTGGGAACGCCTATCGAAGGCTGGATGCCGAAAGAGATCCAGATGGATGACCCGCGGACGCGCAAACTCGTCGAGGAGATGGATGCGGAGTCGGCGGCCTTTGACTCGGCAGCGGCGGCGAAGCAGCTCGAGAGGGCCCTCGAACGATGGAAGGCGGGCGAGCGGAAAGGGAAGCCCACACTGAGGGTCCCCAGCAACCAGTGGCATCAGTACCCGGGGAACATATTCAACGGGATGATTTACCCAGTGCGCCCGTACGGTATTCGGGGGGCCATCTGGTATCAGGGCGAGAGGAACGCCAAGGACCTCGCGCAGGCCGCCAACTACGTCAATCAGCTCCCGCTGCTTATCGACTACTACCGGTCCTCATGGTATGCGATGTCGGAGGGGAATGTGGCCAGGGACTTCCCATTCTACTTCGTGCAACTGCCCAGCTGGCTTGCGGCGCAGACCGAGCCGGTTGAGGCGGATGCAGCCTGGGCCGTCAGTCGCGAGATGATGCGCCTCGTGGCCCGCGCCGTACCGAACACGGGTGTGGCCGTCGCCATCGACACCGGCGACGATATTCTCCTCCACCCCAAGGATAAGAAGCCAATCGGGCTACGGTTGGCCTATCTGGCCCTGAAGGGGACCTACGGCAGGGATTTCGTTGACTACGGCCCGCTCTACAGATCTCACCGCGTCGAGGGGAACAAGGTCGTGCTGACGTTCGACTCTGTCGGCTCCGGTCTCATTGCGGGGAAGCCAGGACCGCTGGACAGTTTCGCCATCGCGGGCGAAGACCGGAACTTCGTCTGGGCCGATGCGGCGATCGACGATGATTCGGTCGTCGTTTCAGCGGAGGCCGTTCGGGCACCGGTGGCGGTCCGTTACGCCTGGGCCATGAATCCGTCCCACAGGAACCTGCTCTACAACAGAGAGGGCATCCCCGCATCTCCCTTCAGGACAGATGACTGGCCCTTGTTCGACGCGGAGGAGTATGTGCCCGCAAAGCAAGTTAAACCAGGGAAGCCGGCCGGCTATGTTCAGGTCCCTTTGAAGATACCCCCAATGACGCAGTAGTGATGGTAGAGAGGAACGACAGACAGCACAGAGATGGTGGGCGGTGGCGAGTGAAGGGCGAGGGCGCGGGAAGAAGGGAGTGGGATCGCGGGATCCCAGGTCCGGTGAGTGGCTGCAGTGCCCGTTGGGTCCCATTACTGATCTGCCCAGGCTGTGCGTCCCAGAACTCCGGGCTCTGTCGTCCTTGACTCGCTTCGACTGCAGGACGATCCTCGGGCCATGATCTGGCACATCCTCCTCCTGCTCGGCTCTCCCGTTGCCCCCCTGATTGGTCGTCTAGCACCCAGTAACCGCGATCGCGAGACCCGCGCGCCGTGCCGGTGGCCTGAGGTTACAGCGACAACGAGTTCCGCGCAACTCCTCTCTACGACGCCACAGCCATCGCCGAAGCCAACTGAAGTGTTACCCGTCCGAATGGCTCCCGGGGCGTCCGTCGAACGGCCGCTGAGACGCACTTCCCTGCGAGAACCTTCAACTCAGCTCGCCCCTGTCCCGTATGTCTGCCATGAACTCTGTTCCGGCAGCCTGTGTGGCGTGGCCAGGACCTTGTCGAACACGGTGAACCCAAGACCGGCATCGGAGGATGATCTGTGGTGGAGCACGCTCGCCATGTCATCGTGATCGCGATGATAGCTGTCTCCGCGATGTACGGCACAGTTGCAGCGCCCGCGCAGGAGGATCAACGCCTGACCGACCTACTTGGGAAGATCGAGGCATTGAGGGATGACAACCTGACCGCTTTCTGCAGGATCCACGAACGCGTCCTCGTCAACGGACAGGACCAGGGTGAGCGCATCGAGGAGATGTGGCTCCGGGGGCTGGACCGTTTGCGGATGGAGGAGGATGACGGGTCGATCATCACATTGACTCCAGATGAGGTCAAGCTCTATCATGCGCCGTCGCGCGTGATGATGCACATTGCTTCGACGACGCTCGAGGCGCTCGGTGATGACAGGTCCAGGTCTCTGCGCAAGCTGGGAGTTCCCCTGCCGTCGATGATCTTCGATGGTCTCATTGAGTGCAAGGACCAGATGGCTATCACGGCGGAGGATGTCATTGGCGAGGAGGAGTGCTGGGTGTTGACCTCCGCTGAGGAGACCTTCCCAACCTGGATGCCCATGGTTCACGGCGTGCCCGATGAGTTTAGGTTGATAGCGGCACAGGTAGCTCTTGAGAAGGGGGCGGCCAACTTCCGCGGGATCTCCGCGGCGTTCGAAGGCCGCATGCACCTTGAGGTCTACCTGACCATCCCCGAGATGGAAGAAGGCATCGAGGTCGCCGACGAGATGTTCGCTTTCGAGCCGCCCGACGACATCACGATCATCACATGGTCCCTCGACAAGACGCCCGGTGAAGTCGGCAGTGAGTTCCAGGCAGCCGTCAACAGGGCGATGTAGGCGCAGCAACGCGAGCTCCTCATGCGGTACCGGCCGGGGCTGTCCCACCGAAAGACCCCATCCACCGCAGACTCTCGGGGTTCTCGGCTGCTCAACGCGGCTGACGCCAGTTCCCGGCGTAGCGCGAAAAGCACAGCGCCCTCGTCACCCACGCCCTCGAGCAGCCAAGCACGGAGGCCGCCGACCGTGTCCGGCCGACGTGGTAACAGCGGCAACGGGTCCAGCCCAACTTCTCCCTACCAGCCGACGGCAATCGGCGGAGCCAACTGGAGTGTTACCCATCCGAGTGGCTCCCGGGGTCATCGTCGGACCGAGGACGAGGTGGGTAACATCCGGTCAGCGGCGAGTGGATCCCACCTGCATCCAGACCTCGCCTCGCACGTTGGGTAGACGTGTCCGGAGGCACACGTCTGCGTCACAGCGTGGGCGCCCGGCAGCTGTAGATGTGCGAGCCGGCAGCGAAGTAGAGCCGTCCGCCAACGAGAGCGATGCCGATCCCGATACCGATCGGCGACTCCAGCGCCATCTCGTGCTCGAGCGTGCCCGGATGGATTTGGTGCAGCGGCACATCGACCTGCCGCGTCTCGCCGGTCGTCGCATCGATGACGACGATGGATGTGCAACTGCGGTGGTCGGAGAGATAGGCCAACACGACGTTTCGGCCGTTGCCGTCAACGGTAGCGGTGGCGCCCCGCGACCGTGCCACCGGGGCCGCCACTCCGTGATCGACGAACCCGTTCCCGATATCCCGCGGCTGTGCCACGAGTGTCCGCCCCGCCGGCAGGATGCCGGCAGTGGCGATGGCCGCTGCAACGGTGGTGATCGGCGCCGTGCGCATGGTCGGTACCTCCGCAAATCGCGATGTCGGGCGGGGAACCCAAGTCGCGGACAGGAACGCCCGGCCGTCCGCTTCGGTGCTTCGGTGGCCAGACCCCAGAGGCCTGCAGGGGCAGGGCCGGACGAGCCATCAGGGGAACGTGCTGGCTTGATGCTGAGGGAAAGAGCGGCCGCCGGACGTCGAGGCTGGTTCGGAATGGAGCAGATAGCCGTGGCCACACTTCTCGCGCTGATCGTTGCGGCCTCGCCCGCATCCGCCGACGGAACGCCCGAGTGGCTGCAACCACCCCAGCTCGCGATCATGACCGGCTTCATCTTCGACCCGCCGACGGGCGACAACATCGAAGCGTGGGCTGAAGGGCTTGGCTCTGACTTCGATGCCGACGAGTGGGTCAGGCAGTTCTCAGAGGCCGGCGCGAGCTACGTCATCTTCTACGACAAGTGGATCGACGGGCTGGTGTTCCACGACACCCACACTACCTACTACAAGACACCTCGCGACTACCTGCGGGAGGTCTCCGACGCGTGCGATGGTGTGGGCCTGCCGCTGGTCATCTACTGGAATGCGGCATGCGACAATAACCCCGAGTTCATCCAGTACGCCACCCTCGACGAGGCGGGGAACCCTATTAGGTTCCCGGAGCCATGGCCCTGCGCCCACTTGAGCATGCACTCGCCCTTTCGGCAGATTGGGCAGGACCAGGTGCGGGAGATCCTGTGTCGGTACGCGCCGATCTCGGGCCTCTGGCTGGACATCTACAGTCAGCCCATCCGCTCGACCGACCCCTACACCACCGCAGCCTTCAGGGAGCGGTATGGGCTCGCCATGTCGGACGCTACGCACGGCCAGCTAGCCCAGTTTCAGCTCGATACGCTCGCCGACTACCTGGAGGAGCTGCGCGGGATCGCAAGCGAGCTGCAACCCGACCTGCAGTTCACGACAAACGGCTCCGCGATGGGGCCGCTGAGCTCGCCGCCCTTCGCCGCCCGGATGGCCTCGCAGCTTGGGTTCCTGTCGGTTGAGGGCCATGGGTTCTCGGCGATGGATTCGCAAGCGGCGGCGGCGGATATGCTCTCGCAGTCGATGGAGACGGGCGACCTGATCAGTTCCTCGTGGTTCACGCCTCTTGAGCCGATGGCTGATGGCCGCAGCCGTCGGGCCCTCGCCGAGGCGGCGATCGCGTGGTGCCAGGGGGCCAACGCGTACTTCGCGATCACCCCGAACTACGACGGGGTCTTCGGGAAGGGCGAGGTCGAGGCCGTTCGCGAGGCGGGCGAATGGCTTCACGAGCGACGCGACCTGCTGGCCGCCAGTCGTTCGTGGCCCGATGTCGGCATCATCCTCGGGCACCCGACGCCGCCCGCAGGGCCCGTGTCGCTGTCAGAGCTCTGGGGCATGCCTGTCGTCGGCGCCGGCGGCGCGTGGGGCGAGGCCCACGCCCTGCTCCGAGCGCTCAACGGCCTCGGGTACGGCGGCCGCGTGATCTGCGAGATGCCGGGGGCCGCACAGTGGCCCTCCGACCTCCCGGGCTTCCGGACGCTGATCGTCCCTGACCGGGCTGCTCTGTCAGCCCAGCAACTCCGCCGACTG
>CBFDAZ010000049.1:0-14585 GCA_965602825.1 uncultured bacterium | reverse complement strand
TGAGTTGTTGCGAGGGCAACACGAAGGTGATGTTCGTCCATTGGGCGCCCGCCGACAAGTCCCAGTACCTTCAGTCGGGCGCCTGGCACACGCGCCCGCTGCTGTTCTCGGACGGGCTCATGCAGTGGATGTTCTGCGTCCCGGTCGATCTGGATGGGAAGCACGGAGTAGACCTCGTAGCGGGAGGCAAGGGACAGGGCGCCAGGATCGGCTGGTTCGAGTCCCCGGAGGACCCTCGCGACCTGGCCGCTTGGCGCTGGCACCCGCTCTGCGACGCGGGCTGGATCATGTCGCTCATCGCTGCCGACATGGACGGCGATGGCGACCTGGACGTGCTCGCCTCCGACCGCAAAGGAGCCCGTCGCGGATGCCTGTGGCTCGAGAACCCCGGCCCGGGCCAGTCACAGGCCGAGCCATGGCCGATCCACCGCATCGGCGCGACGGGGCAGGAGGTCATGTTCGTCTGCCTGGCCGACCTGGACGCGGATGGGATGGACGACGTGCTCGCGGCCGCCAAACCGACCGAGATCCTCTACCTCCGCCGCAAGACGGCGGACGGCAAATCCTGGGAAAGCTATCCCATAGCCCTGCCGGAAGACACGGGTACGACGAAGGCCGTGGACGTGGGCGACATCGACCTCGACGGGAAGCCGGACCTCGTCTTCACCTGCGAACAGGCATCGCAGGACAAGTCCGGCTGCATGTGGCTGTCGTACCCGAACGCCCCGACGGACCCGGCCTGGGACGCGCACGACATCAGTGGGCCCGACGGCGTCAAGCACGATCTCGTCGAGTTGCTCGATCTCGACGCCGACGGAGACCTCGATGTGCTGACCTGCGAGGAGGCGGAGAACCTGGGGGTGTTCTGGTACGAGAATGCGACCAGATAGGCGGCCCGTTCACGCCCCCCAGATCCGCGGCATCCAGACGGGTTCCTTGCCCATCTCCGCGAACAGGAGCTGGCGGATCAGTTCGTGCTTCAGATCCTGGTGGCCCGGATCGTCCCACAGGTTGTTGATCTCGCCCGGGTCCTCCTGCAGGTCAAACAGCTCCCCGTAGTCGTGCCGGTAGTAGACGGTCAGCTTGTAGCGCTGGTCCACGTAGGTCTTCACGTGGATCGTGTCCGGCTCGTGGCGGTTCTCGACAACGACATGGTCGCGGAGGCGCTCCTCTTCGCCGAACCACACCGGCGTCTGGTCCAGGCCCGTCCACTCGCGCGGGATGTCGATCCCCAACATGGAGAGGAAGCTCGGTGAGAGATCAACGAGCGACTGCAGGGCATCGCTTCGCTTGCCGGCGGGCGCCCTGCCCGGCCAGCGGACGATGAAGGGCACCCTGATGAGATCCTCGTAGTGGAACGCGCCCTTGGCAATCAGCCCGTGCTGGCCGAAGAGATGCCCGTGGTCGGTGCTGAACAGGACGAGTGTGTTCTCTGCCAGGCCCAGTTGGTCGAGCTTGTCGAGGATCACCCCGATGTACTTGTCCATCAGGCTGACCATGGCGTAGTAGATCGCGACGTTCTTGCGCAGCTCCTCCTTGTTGTGCAGGTGCGAGTGAAAGCCATGCAGCCCCTGCCCGGTCACGCGCCAGGCCGAGTAGTCGGGCTTTGGCTGCTGGGTGAGCTGGAAGTGCGGGGGGTTCTTGTCGTGTTCGCCCGGGGTCAGCGAGGGTATTGCGAGCTTCTCGGGGTCGTACATCGTGTCCCACGGTTCGGGGACGAGGTAGGCGGGATGGGGATCGAAGAAGCTGGCGTAGATCAGGAAGTTGTCGCCGTCTCGCGCGCACCGCTCCAGCAGGGCGTTCGTGCGGTCGGCGATCCACGTGTCGTAGTGGTACTCCTCCGGGATCAGCCACTTGCGCCTCTGCCTGTCGTTGGTGCCGGTAGGTGGGCGGAAGTAGTCGCGCCAGTTCCTGCAGCCCTGCTCCTCCATCCAGAGCGCGTAGTGCTGCCCGACGTGGGCTTCGTCGGTGTGGTTGCGGGCCAGCTCCACGTGCCGGAAACCGTAGAACGGCTGGCTGAAGTTGCGCCAGAAGTCCAGGTCCTGCATGATCGGGTAGGACTCCAGCGAGGGGAACTCGTCCGTGCCTCGCAGCGGCTGGAAGTGCGCCTTCCCAACGAGCGCTGTCCGGTAGCCGTGACCGTCCAGGATGTCGCCGATGGTCGGCACGTCCTCCGAGAGCTTCGTGCCCAGGGAGTACGCTCCGTGCTGGCTGGGGTAGAGGCCGGTGAACATCGAGGCCCGCGTCGGCGTGCAGGTGGGATTCACCGAGTACGCGCGCGTGAACATCGTGCCTTGTTCGGCGAACCGGTTGAGATTCGGCGTCCGGATCTCCGGGTTGACGCATCCCAGCGTGGTCCAGTGCTGCTGGTCGCTGGTGATGAGCAGGATATTGGGTCGGTCTTGACTCATGGGCATGGCTCCTGGGTTTCCTGGCGTGCTCTCAGAGCGCATCGGCCGATCGGACCGCAACGGGCAGGAAGTGCGGCACGATGCCGAACAGCGCCGCGACGCTTGGCCCTCGCCGCCTATGCTTCGTTGGTTGCTTTCGTATACCTGCCGGTCATGCCATCCCCAATCTGGTTGCGGAGACTGGAGCGCAGCGGGGGGCTTGTCACCGGCCCAGGTAACGAGGCGCACTGCGCTTGTAGGCCAAGTAGTCGTCGCCGTACTTCCCGGCCAGGAAGCGTTCCTCCGACAAGACCATCCAATGCATCACGCCGGCATTCCAGACAGCGATGGCCGTGGTCAGGAGGCCGGTCAGGGCCGAGGCCGACCAGGCCATCAATGCGAAGCCAGCGAAGACGAGGAACTGGGAGACGTACATGGGGTTGCGCGACAGGCGGTAGATACCGGCCCTGGTCACGCCGCGCTGCGCCCGAACGAACGCCGCGATGGCGAACGAGTACATGACGAGCGCCAGCACGGCCAGGCCAGACCCCACCCAGAAGAGCGGGCCGAAGGCAATCGGGGTGATGATGCACACATCGGTGAGGGCCAGGACCGGGAGGCTACTGACGATGCCGACCGTGCGGCTCGTGTGGTCGACGTCCTCGATCTTGGTGCCGCGGAGTCGGTCGCCGATGACCATACCCGCGCAGGCGATGGCGATGGCGGGCACCAGCACCATCCACAGCGAGTAGGCGGTGAGGGGGGGCAACTGGAACACAACCAGCCTCCGTCGACGGCACCGTTTCTTGCTGTGCCGGGCGAGGCACCTCAAAGGTCGACTTCGCGCTCCGAGCTGCACAGGCCTCCGCACGCGGCTGCAGAACGTGGGAGCAAAGGTCGCCGAAACGCCGGCTGCGTGGAAATCCTGCAAGCCAACGGGTGTTCTTGGCGGGCAGAGACCAACACCGAGGGGTAGACCACATGAGTGCACGCAGCGAGGGCAGGATCCTGTGGGGGGCCTTTGGCCCCGGGCCGATTGAGGGAAGCGAGGAAGCGTATATCGAGAGCTACGCGGATGAAGACGTGGAGCCAGACGCGACCTACGGCGTAACCCACGACGAGCACGGCCACTGGCACGTCATCCTGGCTCCGGATCGCACCCGAGCCGAGGAGACGGTCTACGGCACGTGCACTGAGGCGCAAGCGGCGGCGGAGAGGATGTTCCGACTGGATATCGAGGGCACGCCTTGACACCGGCCCACACCGGACTCCCGACCAACCGGGATCATGATCGCCTGGAGTGAATCATCACATGAGCAAGAAAGAGCTCGTCTGGATCGCTGTCGTTCTGACCGCCGCTGCCGTACTGCTTCACATGCTGCATTACGCGATCTTCCGGGACGCCCACCACATCTTCATCTACATGCTGGGCGACATCGCTTTCGTGCCCCTGGAGATCCTGTTCATCGCGATCATCTTCGAGCGCGTCCTCTCCGAGCGTGAAAGGCAGGGCCGCCAACATAAGATGAACATGGTGATCGGCACGTTCTTCAGCGCCGTCGGTCAGCCGCTGCTCAAGGCTATGGCGCCCTTCGTCGCCAACCTGTCGGACATCTCAGACCGCCTGAAGATGACTCCGGACTGGACCGAAGCTCAGCTCCGCGAGGCCGTCCGCTTCGTGGACTGCACCGAGCTGACCCTCGAGGCCGAGCCGGGGGACCTCGAGCCACTCCGTGACTTCCTGGCGAGCCAGCGCGAGTTCATGCTCCGGCTGCTGGAGAACCCGACGCTCCTGGAGCACGAGCGATTCACGGACCTGCTGTGGGCGATCTTCCATCTGCAGGAGGAGTTGAGTGCCAGGGAGTCACTGGAGACGCTTCCCGCATCCGACCTGAAGCACCTGACCGGGGACATCGACCGAGCCTACTGCGCGCTCCTGATGCAGTGGCTGGAGTACCTGATCCACCTGAGGCAGGACTATCCCTATCTGTTCTCGTTCGCGGCTCGAACGAATCCGCTCCAGGCAGATGCGCAGCCGGAGGTTGCGTGAGAAGGCGACTTCACAGCGTCAGCCACACCGGGCTGGTCCACGCCTGGGCCCCGGACTCACACGTAACGCGCAGGTAGTAGTACACGAAGGGCCCGTCGAAGGCTCCGCCTGGCGGGAGGGCGGCGTCCGCAAGAGGCTCTTCGTCGGTCCACTCAACCTGCGCCTTCCATCCATCCCCTGCTTGTGAGTAGACGTCTTCCCCATTGCGGACCACATCGACGCGAGTGATGTTTGACTCGGCGGCTACGACAGCCGTCACCAGGCGGGGCGCCGTCGGACCGGGCCACGCAATCTCCTGGCCCATGTCACTCCCGGCGATGCTGCATTCAACCAGGATTCTCTCCGCGCTGGTCGCATAGCAGTTGCGGCTGCGGATCGCTGAGAAGATGCCTGTCCGCGTTGCGGCCGGCGCGCGCACAGCCGTCAGGCCCGGGAGGCGGTCGATGTGACCGGCCTCTTCCCCATAGCCGCTCGGCATGGTCGCATGGGTATCGGTCCCGGCAATGAAGCCGAAGGCGCAGCCCTGAGCCAGGAAGTCCTGCGCGTAGCTGGGGCCCGGGTGGACCTGGTGCAAGGCATTGCGATTGCCTCGGCATTCACTGGTGCCCCATTTCGAGTGGATCTCGACCACCGGCATTCTCTCGGGGCCAAGATAGAGCCGCTCCGACAGCTCCCCGTGTTTGCCGGTTCGTGTCGTGTGGTGCGGCACGAGGATGTGCTCCCAATCGTCCAACGCCTCCGATAGCGTCCGGACGTCGCCGTCCTCGTAGACGTCCACGTAGGCTTCGGCATCGTCGGCGAAGTAGACGTTGTTGTCGCCGCCGGCGCCGCCCTTGAGAGAGGCCTCGTAGCCCAGGAGCGTGGCGAACCGCGCCGGGTCGTTGAAGGCGCCGGCCGCGGCGCGTTGTGCCTTCCACTTGCCCGGGCTGCCGCGTCCATTCGAGACGTGGTCGGCGGCGCAGACCCAGTCCAACCCCGTGACGTATCGCGCGCAGACGAAGCAGAAGTCGAGCGAGCGACAGCGGTCGGGGTGGCAATCGCTGAGGACCGTATGCACATGCGGGTCGCCCCAGAAGATTCTCTCCTCTGCCTTGGCGTGGCAGCGGATCGGGTTACTGAAAAACGTCTCGCCGCCGAAGTCGAAACCGACACGGAAGAGACCCTCCTCCCCGAGCGTCAAGCCCCCGATCCCGCCCACGGCCGGCTTGCCATGCTCGAAGCGGACCGGTTGCGTGAGCCCCTCTGCGGGACCCGCGATGGGCTCCGCAGCGCCGTCGCACTCCACGGATGGATAGCCCATGCAGTCCAGAGCCGCGAGCTTCACCGCGAATGGCTCCCCGGGACGCGCGATGGAGGGCGCGACGATGGCGAGCCTTTGGGCCGGCCCGCCGGGGGCCTCAAGCGCGAGCGTTCTCTGCGCGTGTTCCGGGATCATGCGGCCTTGTCGCCTCCAGGTGATCACATTCGCGGCGCGCGCCGGAGGTCCTGCGAGCCCGTTCGACCAAGGAACCGACCCCGGCCGATGAAGCAGGTCGCTCCGGCCGGGCGCGGGGAACACGGGGCACGCCATGAGTGACGTCGGGGGCAGGCGGCGGACGACGCCGACCCAACGCATCCGGAAGCTGTTCTACGAGTTCGCGCACCTGGAGGCCTCGGGCGGCCTGTTGCTGGTCGGCTGCACGGCCATCGCCCTATTCTGGGCCAACTCCGCGTGGTCGCCCTCCTATCAGGAGCTTCAGCACACAATCGGGACGACGGCCTTCGGCCGCTTCGAGCTGTCGCAGTCCTTGCTCCACTGGATCAACGACGGCCTGATGGCCCTGTTCTTCTTCGTCGTGGGTCTCGAGATCAAGCGCGAGGTGTTGGCCGGTGAGTTGGCCTATCCCGGCCGTGCCGTCCTCCCCATCGCGGCGGCGATCGGCGGGATGTTGTTCCCCGCGGCCATCTACGCGCTCGTCAACGCAGGGCGCCCGAGCCTCCGCGGCTGGGGCGTGCCGATGGCCACCGACATCGCCTTCTCCCTTGGCGTGCTCGCGCTCCTGGGCTCCCGGGCGCCCCTGGGCCTGAAGGTCTTCCTGACAGCCCTGGCGATTGCGGACGACATGGGCGGCGTACTCGTCATCGCCATCTTCTACGCCGGACAGGTCGCCTGGCTGAACCTGGCAGTGGCTGGCGGGCTCCTGGTGGCGCTGGTTGCCCTGAACGCCGACGGCGTCCGCCGGCCTCTGCCCTACGCGGTGCTCGGCGCGGGGGTCTGGCTCGCCTTCCTCAACTCCGGGGTCCACCCGACGGTCTCCGGCATCCTGGTGGCCATGACCGTGCCCGCCCGCAGCCGGATCCGGGGTCCGGAGTTCGTGGCCACCGCCCGCAGCCTACTGGACGAGTTCCGGTGTGTCGGTGACGACGACCGGTCCGTACTGGCCAGCCAGCACTGCCAAGCGGTGCTGCAGAACCTGGAGGGCGCCTGCGAGAACGTCGAGACCCCTCTGCAGCGCCTGCTTCGCGCCCTGCACCCCTGGGTGATCTTCGGGGTGCTGCCTCTGTTCGCTCTCGCCAACGCCGGGGTGCCTCTGGGCACCAGCCTGGCCGGCGCGTGGCGCGACCCGGTGCCTCTCGGCGTAGCCGGCGGCCTGGTCATCGGCAAACCCCTGGGCATCCTGCTGTTCTCATGGCTGGCCGTACGCACCGGGATCGGCGCCCTGCCCACGGGAGTGACCTGGCGGCACCTGTGCGGCGCCGGCTGCCTCGCCGGAATCGGCTTCACCATGTCGATCTTCATGGCCAGTCTGGCCTTCGACGCGACGCCCTATCTGCCGGTCGCCAAGGGGGGCATCATCCTGGCTTCCTTCATCTCCGGCCTTCTGGGGTGGCTGATCCTCAGGGGCGCGGCTCGCAGCTCGGAAGTGCCCCCGGACACGCTCCCCGTGGAGGTCAGCGAGCAGAGCCGCCCCGAAGCCTGCGAAGCCTGTCCCACACCACCCGCCGACGGCTCACCCCCGGGGCCGGACTGAGCCCGCGGCCCCGTCGCGAGGTCCGCCGGCCCGCTCTGTCGAACTGCTGCGGGTCCGCCGGACCTGCCCGTTCCCTGGGAGGTCCGCCGGGAACACTTCAGCCGTGTGCCTGTCGAAGGGTGTTGGGGCCCTCCAGCCGCAGAGGCTAAGGGCTGCCCGACACAAACTACGACTGACTGCCCGCAAGGCTTGGACAGAAGAACATGCGCTTGTTCCTGCGACTCGCCCCAGTGTTGGTGGCGGCGCCGATTCTACTTGCCTCAGCGAGGGCTGACGGCTCCGAGGGACCTGTTCCGCTCCGCGTCGGCGTTGGTGGCGACTACCCCAATGGCATTGACGGTCAACTCTCAGCCCTCGGACTGCCGTACGGAAGGGTCTTCCAGTGGGAGCTCAATGACCCCGCTGCCTTGAGCCAGTACGACGTGCTGTTCCTGTCGTGTGTTCCGGAGGCCCAGGGCGGGATCGATGCCGCCTTACTGGAATGGCTGAAAGCGGGTGGCAGAGCTTACGTGGAGACGTGGGCGGCCCAGAATCGATACCCTCTGCGCCAGTTGGCCACGATCCGGGCCGGCGCGCCGAATCGCGGCGACGTGGTGATCGTCACACCGGACCACCCTATCGCGGCGGGGGTGGACGCGAGCGTGCCGATCGACATGCACCACCTGCAGGGCGTGTGTGTGACTCCGACAGAGCCCGACAACGGCCAGATCATCGCCCGCTATTGCCCGGACGAAGGCCGGGAGCCGATTGCGAGCGCGGGTGCCATCGTCTGCCTCTCGGTCGGCCAGGGAGAGCTTGTCTACTCGGCTGCCCCACTGGCCTTCGCCAGATTCCACCGCGGACGCAGCCCCGAGGCGTTGCTGGTCGGGATCATCGACTACCTGACTCCCGACCGGGCGAGCCACCGGCTGTGGTTTGCCGAGCCGGAGGCGGAAACCTCAGAAGCCGCCAGTACCACTGAGTCGGCGCCCGCTCCGGCGCCGGCGGACGTCGAGTCCGCCTCTTGCCCTGACGGGTTCGAGCTCCTCGACGGGCCCGTTGACGGACCCTATTGCGTGCTGGCCGACATCGCGGTCACCCAAGTCGGCAAGGCCGAGCCGTCGGTGCTGCTGCTCGACGGTGCGTTCGAGGGAGACGGAACAGCCCTCCGGCCGTGCCTTTGGCTTGTGATCGGCCGCGAGAGGGTGCAGGTGCGACGCGGCAAGACGCCTCGGGGCCACCCAATCGCGTCTGCCTCGTGGGAGCCTCAGGAAGGGTCCGTGCAACTGCTTGTTCGGCGTCTACCCGATCAGCTCTCGGTCATACTTGGGAACTCCGAGTTGCTGTGCTGTAAGGCGAAGGGGCCGCCGCGCGGCGTTGTCGCCGTTCGCAACGGCTGCGTGGCGGTCTCGGAGCCGATCTGTCAACCCGTCGAGCCCCCGGTGTTCTCCGACGACTTCATGCGGGAGCCTGACGAACCGACGCCCTGGACCCAGGTCAGCGGCCAGTGGAAGAACGTGGGAGTCGGGAATGAGGAGTACTCGATCAACGGCTTCTACCTCCTCGGGCGTGGCGATGAGACGGCGCTGGCTACCGCCGGCGACTGGTTCTGGCAGGACTACACCTTCACCTGTGCGGTGCGACTTGACGATGCATCCGCAACGTGCGGCCTGTGCGCTCTGGTTCAGGAGAGCGGCGACTCGGTGGCGTTCGTTGCCGACTCGCTCGAAGCTCCTTCCCCCAGGCTCCGCATCGTCCGGGGCCGGGCTGGACAAGGGTCGGACCTGGCGGACCTGGACGCAGGCCTTGCGCCGCAGCAATGGTACCGCCTTGGGCTGCGCGTGACGGAGAGTGGGATCGACGCGCTTCTGGACGGAGATGTCGTGCTGTCCTGCCCGAATCCGGAGGTTCGCGGCGGAGCCATTGGCCTGCTCGTCCGTGGTGGCTCGGTTCGCTTCGACGATGTACTGGTGCAGCCTGCCGAGCAGGCCGTTCGCGTGCCCCGGGACGAGGGCTCGCCTGCAGCGCACCTGCCGCCGTCGCTTGGGCCTCACGATTACATGACCTGGGCCAGCCCGGCGGAGCCGTGGCTCGCCTGCGCCGAACGCCCGGCTCTCCTGTGGCATGAGGGCGTCTTCGCGGGTGACCTGGAGGTTTCTCTTCCGGTCAGGCCGACTGCCGAACCAGCCTCCCGCCGGATCATCCTCTCACCTTCGTCATCGGATCCCGAGAACTGTTGGCTCTCGGTCACCGCCCACACCTCACCGCAGACCGGTAAGGCCCAGTTGGTCGTTTGCCGCCCGTTGGGGAAGCGTGCCACCAAGTCGGTTCCTCTGCGCGAGGCGGCGCAGTTGGCGGTCGTGCGAAGCGGCGGCTCAGCAAGGGTGCTGTGGTCCGGCAGACCCGTATTCCGCATCGGGAATGCGGGCGAGCACCGGAGGGTCGGGCTGGAGGTTGAGGGCCCGCCTGTCGCCGCCCGGGACCTGCATGTGCGATCGCCTTCGGTACGGGACTACATGTTCGGCATCGCGCCCACTGACTGGTGGGTCTCGGGAGGTGAATGGGGCGTCTCGGCCCGCTGGGCGTGCGATAATCGCTGGTCATGGCTGGCCGGATGGGGGAGCGGCGACGTGGCGATCTGGAACAAACGTAGACTCCAAGGGGACGTGATGGTGGAGTACTACGTCGGCATCAAGATGCAGGCCCCGGGCGGCCCCGAGATCCGGCGCTGTCGCGATCTCAATACCGTGCTGTGTGGAGACAGATCGGATCCGCAAAGCGGCTATAACTTCATCCTCGGAGGCGACGGCGGGGTCAAGACACAGCTCCTGAAGAGCGGCCAGGTCGTCGCTGAGAACCCGGACGTCCGCGTGCCGGCCGGATACAACGTCCACCACCGCTGGTTCCGCATCCGTGCCGCCAAGACCGGCAACCGCCTGGAGCTGGACTTCGAGGGGCGCCCTGTCTTCCGCTACGAGGACGCTGAGCCCCTGGAGGGTGGCTACGTTGGCCTGTGGACCCGAAACAGCGGGATACTGGTTCCCCGCGTCACCGTGTACCACTCCGATCCTCAGGCTGCCGGATAGGCCACGACGCAATCGCGCGGGGGCACGTCACTGGCCGACGGGTTGTGGCTCCGTCGGCACGGGAACCGTGGGTTGGCTGGTCCACTCCATCTGACGCCCGAGCAGAGCCGCCGCCAGATTGGCCTCGGCCGACAGGCACTCAGTGAACGCCGCTCCGGCGCCAAGGTAGAACGATAGCACGGCAAGCGTGCTGCCGGTAGAGGACAGGATCGGGATGGCGGTTACGGAGGCCTCACTGAGTGTCGGCGGAATGTCCTGCGCGAACTGCAGGAGATCATCAACGGCCCTGGCGCTGTAGACGGGCTGTCCTGTTGCTGCTGCCTGGCCGGAAGGACCGACCCCCAACTGCACGCGCGTTCGCTCGAAGTGGCCGCCAAAGTCCCCGGCCATCGCCACGGCATCCATTTCGCCGCTCGACTCGCTCACTTGGTAGGCGACGCACGCTTCGAACGCGCCCCGGCCCACGACCTCGTTCACTGCGCCCTTGAGGATGCAGTTGGCGGCGTGTTGTTGCACTTCCTGGCGCGCCGCATTCGCGTCGTCTCCTGGTGTCGCCGGCGGGGTTGTGGCGAAGGCGAGGACGGGTTCAGGTCCGGTCTGCTGATAGTATTGGGCGAATTCCTCGCTTTCGAGAACGTCAACCAGAGCCTCCACGACACGTGCATCAAAGCTCCGCCCCGCCTCCTCGCGGAGGTATTCCATCGCCCTTTCGCGTGTCCAGGCCTTGCGATAGGGTCTGTCAGAGGCCAGAGCATCGTAGACGTCAACCACAGCCAGGATCCTGGCGCTCATGGGGATCTCTTCGCCCGAGAGGCCGTCCGGATACCCCGACCCGTCCGCCTTCTCGTGGTGGTGCCGCACGATGCTCGCCACGTCAACGCCGAAGTCAATCGGTTGGAGGATGGCCTCACCGGCCGCTGTGTGCCCCTGCATGAGGCGGAGTTCGTCGTCTGACAGCCGACCTGGTTTCAGCAGTACATGGTCGGGAACTGCCAGCTTCCCGATATCGTGGAGGATGGCAGCCGTATCCAGTGCTTTGAGGTCATCGCCTCCCAGGCCGAGCCGTTGAGCGACCGCTGCTGTCAGGGCCTGAACGCGTTCGGTGTGGAGGTGCGTTCCGTGGTCTTTCGCGTCGATGGCATTGGCCAGAGCCTTCAGCACTGACCGGTACAGCCGGGCCAGGCCCTCGCTGGCCTCGGCACGCTCCTCCAGGCGCTTGACCTCCTCGGCCAGCTTGTCGCCCTGGGCCACAAACGACTGGTGGATGACGTAGGCGAAGGGCAGCCCGCCAACAACGAAGACCCAGTGCCCCAACTGCTTCACGGCTGCATCGAGGGCCAGCGCCGCAGCCCCACCGGCTGCGTAGGCCGGCGCCAGGGCTGCCAGCTCGGCCCACCATCGCCTTGGGGGGAGCCTCAAAGCCGACAGCGTCGAGACCAGCCCGACCGCAACGATGGTGCCCGCGTAGTAGACGCCTACCGCAACCAGGGCGGGGGAGAGCACCTGCTGGAGGCGAAGACGCTCACCTGCTGCGGGCAGCAATCGCTCATAGGCCAGGCCCGCCGCCAGAGCGCTGACCACGAGAGCGGCGGCGTTATAGGCCGTTGACCAGACGGCTGGGGCCGGCCTACTCCGCGGACGCAGTACGTGAGCTCCGAGAGCATTGGCCACCGTAGCGGCCATGGCGATGCTGGTGCCACAACCGAACAACGCCGCGAAGACGAAGACAAAGCCCAGTTGTATGCTGGCCACACGGGGGTGGATCTCGACCCGCGTCGATGCCACCAGAAAGGCGAGGCCGACCAGGACGGCCCCCGACACAGCATCGCGGGGTGGCGGCAGGAACAGCCCCCAGGTCAGAGTCGCCGCGCCCACCAGACACATCCCCACGACGAGCACCTTCGCCGGTCGCGGGAGATCACGGAAACGCACTGCCGTTCCCCTTCCACCCAGTCGCATTGGAGGGCATGGGATGCAGAGGACCCTCGCCGGAGTGAGCACCCAAAGGCCCTTATACCACGCCGGCACGGGTCCACGGTGATCTGCCAGGAAAGTTTCTGCTTCTGTGCCATTTGCGTAAACATCTGCTTCGGGCGGCATGGCACAACCCGAACACTATGCAGGGGAATTGTAGACCCAGGAAGGGGTGCTAGCCATGCGTTGCGGCTATAGGGCACTGACCGCCGTCAGTATGCTCACTGTCCTGTCTTTGGCCCCCGCCATCGCTGCGCAGAACCCACTCACCAAACTGGACTCGGCACTGTCTGCACTCGTCTCGGATACGGACGTCGAAGGGGAAGTAGCGGTCATCGTCCAGACAACGCCGGACGCCCTCCAGATGGGGATCGACCGGTTCTGCTCGGTAGGAGGCACGTTCGGTTGTGCCTTCCGATCCATCGACGCCTTTTCGGGCTCAATACCTGCCGGCAAACTGGCCGAGTTAGCCTCTCTATCGTGGGTCGAGCGAATCTCATCTGATGCCGGCGTACGCAAGATGCTGGACGTCGCCGCTCCAGCTGTCGGCGCGCCCCTCGCGTGGAACCGCCTGGGATGCACCGGTAAGGGGGTGTCTGTCGCCGTCATCGACAGTGGCGTAGCCTTCCATTTCGACTTCTCCGCCGACTCGCTCTGGTGGCGACAGCGCATCGTGGGAGGCTACGACTGGATTGAGGACTCGCCCTGGTTCTTCCACAACGACCGCTGTGGCCACGGCACCAGTGTTGCCGGCGCCATCGCGGGCAACGGTCGATGCAGCACCAATGTGGACCCGGCCAAGCCCAGGTTCCATCGGACTTTCACCGGCATTGCGCCAGAAGCCTCGATTGTGAACTGCCGGGTGCTCGACGCGGAGGGAGTCGGCCGCACCAGTGACGTCATGTCAGCCATTGAGTGGTGTGTAGCCCACGCCGGGAAACTGAACATCCGCGTCATCAACCTTTCCCTCGGTCACCCAATTGAGGAGTCGTACGAGACTGATCCCCTGTGCCAGATCTGCGAGTACGCATGGCTCAATGGGATTGCCGTGGTCGTCGCCGCTGGCAACGCCGGGAGCGCGGGCTATTCCAGCATACTGAGTCCCGCGAACGACCCCCTCGTGATCTCCGTCGGGGCGATCAACACTAAGGGCACGCCGGAGCTGGAGGATGACGAGCTATGCGGCTACAGCAGCCGCGGGCCGACACTGATCGATCACATCATCAAGCCTGACCTGGTAGCTCCGGGCAACCGGATCGTCTCTACGCGACATAGGGACTCGCTTCTAGAGAAACACTTCAGGAGCTCGAACCTCGTCTCCGTTGACTACTACAAGATCGAGCCGAGCCGCTGGGACCGGTCAGCGTACTTCGTATTCAGTGGGACCAGCATGTCGGCCGGCATTGTCTCAGGCGCTTGCGCCCTGATGGCGCAGCGGGAACCGAGCTTGACGCCCGACACGATCAAGACGCGCCTGATGTTGACCGCCAAGAGATCCCCGGACTACGGGCGGCTGTGGCAGGGGGCGGGCTACGTCTCGATCCCCGATGCCCTGCGCTCATCAGCCGTGGCGCTGACGCCGGCGAGATCCGAGCGGGTGTACACAGACGAATCCGGCAGGGCCCTGATAAGCCTACCCCTGCAGATGGAGCAGGAGGGCAACATCATCTGGGAGCCCCTGCCGCCTGAACCGCCGCCGGAGGCCGTGCTCGTGTACCTCGACGACCCGGCTGACGAGGTCTATCAGCCACCGATGGACCCCAACTGGGGCGCGGGCTGGGACTCGTTCAGTGCCTTCTCGATCCGGCCTGAGGCCGTATGTCGCGCCGATGTGTCTCGGGTCGCGGTCTTCGGTGAGGACCAGCCGCGATATGCCGGAACTCACGGGCCCGTGCCGGTTGCACCGTGAGGTCGTTGCCGGCGTCCGACCGCCAGCCAGTGGGCAGTAAGGCAGACGGGATGGGGCTGGCTGAGCCCACGCGACAAGGGTGCCGACCGACACCCAGGAGAAGGAAGCTCGAATGCCGACGCCTGGGGGAACACAGGCAGAGAGCAGACATCGGGCTGCCGCAGCCAATGCTGCGGCAGCCTCCCT
>CBFDAZ010000048.1:0-14639 GCA_965602825.1 uncultured bacterium | reverse complement strand
GGCTGCTCCGGCTAGATGTCGAGGGACGCATCCAGGCGTCGGATCACTCAAGGGCGGCGCGGACACCGCGTCGCCCTTCTCACTTCTCAGCCTCCTCCCCCGGCGCCTTCGGCCCGCCGTACTCGAAGCTAGAGTTGAAGAAGGACCAGTTGAGCAACCGGGCGGACAGAACGCCCTCCTCGGGGCAGGCTTCCACGCACTTGAGACACAGGTGGCATTCGTTCGGGGACGCGTCAGCCCGTTCGCGCTCCAGGTACACCTCCTGAATGTCCACGGGGCACACCCTCGCACAGTTCCCACAGCGAGTGCAGTGACGCACGTCCTTCCGCAGGTTGATCAGCGACCAGCGGTTGAGAGCGGCGAGCCGCATCAGAAGCCCCAGAGCGCAGATGCGGCACCAGAACCGCCGGACGGGGAACATCCCTCCCAGGAACACCAGGAACACCGCAATCCCCAACAGGCTCATGGTCACCGACATCCAGTTGAGGCGGTCGATGTGGAAGAAGCCACCCAGGTTGCCGGTCAGAAGCGGCGACAGCTGCTTGGACGGGCAGAGCTGGCAGTAGGGGCGGAACAACGCCAGGCGGTGAGCGTACAGCTTGCTTCCGGGCCAGCCCATCACGACCGCCAGAGCCATCGTCACCGCGAGCAGGCCAACCGCCGTCCAGTACAGCCCCGAGCGCATTCGCGGTCCCAGGCGGATCGGCCCGCGACCCAGAGCCACACGCAGACGGGTGCCGAGGTCCTGGATGAACCCCAGCGGGCAGATCCAGCCACACCACGCACGACCCAGGAGTAGCCCGAACCCGAGGAAGAACAGGATCGGCTCGACGAGTCGTCGATAGCGGCCAGCAGCGTCGTTGGTCAGCAGATACTGCAGATCGTACAGAAAGCACTTGCCGATCGGGCGGCCATACTCACAGGAGAGCGTCGGCAGCGACAGCTCTCGCTCGGCCACGGTGACGCGCCGGATGCCCAGCAGTCCTCCGTAGACGAGGAGCACGAAGGCGACGATCTGAACGCCCAGACGGATTCGTGAGACAAGCATCTGGCTGGTGGGAGGCTCCCTGACCTCTCCCGGATTCCACAGCATACGACTTCGGGCTCTACGGCCGGGCGCGATGAATCGCGCCCCTACTTCGCGCCGCGACCCTCTTTGGAGGAGCGGCGACGTCGGTCCCCGAAGCGGCGCCAGAAGGCTTGCTCGCGAACGTCCGCGACCGCATCGGGGTTCTCACGGTCACTGTCCCACCGTTCAGGATTGTCGGCGATGTATTGCCGGATGGTCTCCAGGGCCTGCGATGTGCGTATCACCTGTTCGTGGTAGTTCCGCTGCCAGCCAAGGTCAGTGAAGCCAGCAGCGTGCGTCTTGCGGGCAACGACGCTCTTGAGGCCTCTAACGATGGCGCCCAGCGTAGGGGCGCAATTCATTGCGCCCGCGCCGTTGTCGATGCCGTTCGGCAGGGCTGACCCCGCTCCCGGCGGCAGGATGACGATGACCCCGTGTACGTGGTTCGGCATGACTACGAACGCATCGGTCTGTACGAGCGGGAACCTGGCAGGCAAGCTGGTCCAAACGTCCTGCACAATCGCTCGTACTGCCGGGGCATCGAGGAGTGGACGCCGTTTCCGTGTGCAGATGGTGACGAAGTACTCGCCTTCAAGGTCATAGCCGTGGTCCGGAAGGCGGATCGAGCGGCGGCTGGGTCTTACTCGGCCTTGCACGGCACGCCCTCCCTGGGCTGCCCTCCGCAGAACGGCCGGGCGCGATGAATCGCGCCCCTACTTCAGTGTGATGGCAACAACCCTGACGTCGTTGATCCCCGGATCCTCCAGACCCGTGCTCGTTGGATCGTGCCGCGGGAAAGAGATCTTGTCAAGTCGACTGGTGGCGTCCACCGGGACAGTGACGTGGTACATATAGGCCGGTGCGTTGGGCATCTCCAGCTCCTCGCCGTTGCACATGTGGAGCTCTGAGTCACGGTGGGCAGCGTCGAGCCGGCGGCGCCCGGCGGGGTCGCGCAGCAGGGCGTCGTTCTGACGCCACGGGCCAACCAGGATCCCTTTCGCCTCTTCGCGGCCTCCAGAGTAGGCAACCTGTACTACTGCCTCGACCGGGCGACCTTCCGGAGTAA
Organism: uncultured bacterium; assembly: GCA_965602825.1. Lineage (GTDB taxonomy): Bacteria > Armatimonadota > Zipacnadia > Zipacnadales > VGFC01 > CBFDAZ01. The sequence continues at coordinate 12,504 of CBFDAZ010000048.1, read as the reverse complement.
CGTTGAAGCACAGGAGATGCACGGCCTCGATCTGCGTGTCCTCAATGTCGAGCTTCTGGCCGTCCACCCCAAACACGGTATGGAAGAACTCGACGTCCTCGCGTATCGTCCTGTTCTCCTCGCTCGGCAGATAGCGGATGCACGGGAAGTTGAAGGCTACCTCCGGATGCTGTGGGCATTGCAGAACGTCGGGGATGTGCTTCTCCTCGAACGAGTACCCCTGCCGCGTTGTGCTGAGGTTATTGACATAGCGGTCGTGGTCGCGCGTGATGCCGAAGACGTTGTAGACCTCGGTCAGGTCCAGGGCCCCGTTCTCTTCGCGGGTCACCTGGAACTCCCGCCGGTCCTTCAGCGCACTCAGATGCTGGTCCCGTATGGCTCGCCACTGCGGTCCGTACGTGGCGACATCCCGACAGAGAGCGTACTGCCCTGCTTCCTCCCAAACCTCGAGCGCATGCTTCCTCGCCAGGCGTGAGAGCTCGTCGGCCGACGAGGCGGCCGGCCGGCCCAGTTGCTCGGCGATCCGGGCTCGATCGCTGTCGGTGAGGTCGTCCCGCGTGACGTTTACCGACCAATCCTCGTAGACGCTGGCCAGTAGGTGATGGTAGGGGAGGTAGCCGGGGTCCTTGTCAATGGCGGCTTGCAGTTGCCGCCGGACGTCCTGGTAGTCGATCCGGGTGTACGGGCCATAGGCGAAGGCTCGCTTGATCTCCACGTAACGCGCACGACAACCCGGGAATGCGGCGTCGGTCACGCGTTCGGCCACTGCTCGCCTGATGCCCGCGTTGGACCCAGGCCCTTTCAGCCAGTAACCGAGGATGAAGCCAACCAGCAGCGCTGCTGCGATGGCCACATGGTAAAGTCTTCTGAGCTGCGAGCGGGACATGCGACAGCCTCAGGCGGGCTCTGGGGAATCGGGTTCTGGAGACCGTTGGTGTCGCGACGGCCCCAGTACAGAGAACGGACTCCCCCGCCCGATTGCTCCCCAGAACAACAGCGCTCCCGACTCGCACCTTGCGAGAGGGGAGCGCCAGGCACTCGTTCGCGATTGCCGGAGAGACCGCCTACCACGTCCCGTCTATCGGGTCCCACTGGAGCAGCCACGGGTCCGGTGGTGTCTGGCCCGAGACGTCCGCGGTCGGGGGCTTCACGGACTTCACGTGGCCGTCGAAGAAGAGCGCGTTGGTCTGCTCGTTGTGCCACGTGCCGATGGCCGCCCCACAGCCTCTGGTCGAGGTCTTGGTGCCGTAGCACCAGTGGTCAAAGTGCACCCAGTTCCGCCGACCATCAGTGGCGACTATGAGGTTCGCGATATCGCCAGAGCCCCAGCTCGCAATCGTGGTATCCTTCCGGCCACGCCACAGCGGGTTCATGGTGTAGGTGGAGGGGTAGTACCACGTCCCCAACTCGTTGATGTTGGTTCCGCAGTGCTCGCAAGCTGTGCCGTACGCCGCCGAGCTGCCGTTGGAGGGGCACATCAGGATGTCCTGGTTCTTCATGTAGGGCATCATCAAGCGGCTGACGCCAGCCCACAGTCGGTAGTGCGGGGGGGTCCGCCCATCGAAGTCCGAGTAGTACATCGCCAGAGCCAACCCGATCTGTTTGTAGTTGCTCTGACAGCTCGCCTGACGTGCCTTCTCCCGAGCGCGAGCGAATACGGGGAAGAGAATTGCGGCCAGAATAGCGATAATGGCAATGACGACCAGCAATTCAATGAGCGTGAAACCTCGTCTACGCGCCATCGTCTCGTCTCCTCTTGGGGACGACGTGGCTGTGCGTCAGCAGGCCCACCGCGTCGTCTGGATTGGTTGCCAACTGTCTCTTCTCTGTGATGGGCGCCGATCCCTCCCGCGGGGCAAGCACGCAAATGGGTGTCGGACGCCATCCCCGCTTACCAGAGGGCTCGCAAGCAGTTGTGCTCCGAGGCCCGCTCGTTAGCACTCATCATGAGGACCCGGCCCCTCATGATCAAGCAGTCCAGTGTTGAGCGGTCAGTCGCCGGGTGTGATCGTCCAATGCCCCCGTGCCGGGCCGCCCGGCGTGCAGGGGACCATGCCACCTTCACTTTGCGCCTTCACATGACCATCGCAATACAGGACGTTGGCGATGTCATTGTGCCGCAAGCACTGTCTCTTGTTCCCAGCCGTATCGCATGGCCAGTTGCCAGGTGCCGAGGCGACGACACAGTGACTATCGGCCACTAACAGCGTGCCTGCTGGGTCGTCGATCTCTGTCTCCTTTCGGCCGCTTGGCGACGGCCAGGGATTGAGCTGTGATGTATTGCCCCAGTTTATTCCGTAGCCGCCGCGAAGACGGTAGTAGGTGCCGCCGCAACCGCAGTTCGCCGCGCCCTGCAACCCGACGGCGGCGGTGGCCTGAATACTGTCGTACGAGGGGCAGATGAAGAGGTCTACGTTCTTCACATAGGGCTGGATGACGCCGTGCCACCAGATCCAGCCCCAAGGGGAGCCGGTCGTACCCCTCATGAGTCGGCTGTCATAGTCCTGGGAGTACATGGCTGAGGCCAGGCCGATCTGCTTCAGGTTCGATTGACAGGACGCCTGCCTTGCCTTCTCACGGGCTCGCGCGAACACCGGGAACAGGATCGCCGCAAGGATTGCTATGATGGCAATGACGACCAGCAATTCAATGAGCGTGAAACCTCGTCTACGCGCCATCGTCTGGTCTCCTTTTCGGGACGACGTGGTTGTGCTTCACAACACACACCGCGTCATCTGGCTTGGTTACTGCCTGTCCCTTCTGTGTGATGGGCGCCGATCCCTCCTGCAGAGCGAGATCAGAACCGACGCACGGGAGCTGGAAGGGCTGCTTGGGGACAAGTCATCGCTGGCGGCGGGAAGCGAACTCATGTGAGCATGGCGCCGAAAGGCCGCACTCCGCCACGAACGCACTCCCCACTCAGTGATCCCGAGAGGGGAGCACCCACATCGCGACTCTCTGCAGCACAACAGCGCAGTCGCGCTATGGTGGTGCCGTTCTCACCGTGCTGACGACAGCAAGGCCTGTCCGCGCGCCTCGGCCCTCAGTCGTCGTCGCGGATGGTCCACAGGCCAGCCATGTTGGCTTCCAGGAACCTGTCGCTGGCGCGCCGGTACGTCCTCAGCCACTTCACGTGTCCATCGCAGAACAGCGTGTTGAACCCATCGTTGTGTCGTGGCTGAGGCCCGCCCGTGGTCCGTGGTACCTCCGGGTCGAAGGCTGAGTGGCCGTCACCCGCGGCGACGATGCAGTGGACATCAACAACATGGATCGTCTCAGCCGGAACCGGCCCCGTCGTGTCCTTGCGGCCCGACGGCGCCGGATAGCTCTGAGCCGTCGTGTTGTTGTACCCCCGGTTGGCTCCGTACCCGCCCCTGTACCGGCCATAGGGCGGCTGGTCGTTGCACCCGTGCACGGGCGGGTTGCACCACATCACACTGTCGTACGACGGGCATTCGACGACCTGCAGGTTCTTCATGTAGGGCTGGGCCAGGACCATCCACCAATAGCCGTTGCCCGGGGGGTTGAGGCTCCCATGACGGGCGGCGTTGGGCAGGTACCGGCCGTCGTAGTCGGTCGAGTACATTGCATTGGCCAGGCCGATCTGCTTGAGGTTCGATTGACAGGACGCTTGCCTCGCCTTCTCACGGGCCTTAGCGAATACCGGGAACAGAATTGCAGCCAGGATCGCGATGATGGCAATGACGACCAGCAACTCGATGAGCGTGAAACCTCGGCGCACGGTTACCACCTCCGTGGTGATCGGCACTCCTCAGGGTTGTTTCGCGATGCGTTGCGCTTTCACCTGCTTGCATCATCGGGAGTATGACCAGTTTTGCTCACCAGCACTACACCAGGAGGGGTCGCGGATGTAAAGTCGGGATGGAGTGGTACAGGGACGATAGCCACGGTTGGGCGGAGGGGGCTTGAGGGGCGAGCAGTTAACTTCCCGTCAGCTTGTGCAGTCTGGGCAGCCTCTCCATTAGCTCCCTGGCGTACTCGCTCTGAGCATCAAGGCGTAGGGCCGTCTCCCAACGCTTCCTGGCCCGGTCGAAGTCTCCGGCACGGTAGGCGAGGATCCCCAGGCTGATTTGCGCGTCCACCATCGTCGGATCGAGTTCCGCGGCTTCTCTCAGCCTCTCCTCGGCCTTCTCGAATTCGCCTAGCTTGGTGTGGACCAAGCCCATGCCGTAATGCGCGGGTGCATTAAGTGCGTCGAGTTCCACGGCCCGCTCGTACCGCCCCCGAGCGTATCCATACTGCCCGCGGGCGTAGAACCGATCGCCGAGGTCGCGGTGGGTCTCGGAGAAATCGGCCCGGTCCCTCAGGGCCTGTTTGATCTCCGCCTCCGGATCACAGAGGCAGGCCGTGCCCAGCTTCTCGTGGTCGTGGGCACCGTGTTGGGTAGCGACCTTGGGGTCCACGTCCATCGCTACTTCGCCTTGGGGGGGCCCGGGGCGGTTGATCGCGTAGACCGCCCCAATGATCGCGATGGCTGCAGCACCGTAAGCCAGAAGGCGCGTCTTCACTCGAACCGCACCTCCTGCCCGCGCATGAAGACGTGCAGGCCAGTCAGTCGGTAGAGCGGCCGGCCGCCGGGCTTCTCGTACACAGTCAGCTCGTGAGGCGTGAGCTTGTTCCCGCCCTCCGTCGGCAGGGGCTGGTCCGGAGTGCCTCTGTACTCGGTCAGCACCAGCTCGCACGACCCGTCGTCCTTCGCGGTCGCTCGCACGCTTTCGCGTCCGCCGGTGCCGGGCATGCTCTCCGCGACCACCTCGGCGCCGGGAGCCGGCAGGTGGCAGGCCACTGTCCACTGGCGTCGTATGCTGCCCGATCTTCCGCCGAACCGCACGGTCTTGAAGTCGGAGTCGGTGAGCACGAGGTTTGCGTCGTCGCCGACGAACACATCGGCCATCAGTCCGCGGAGCACGGTTCGCACGATCTCCAGCGGCGACGACAGCAGGCGGCTGACACTGATCCCGTACAGCGCATTGTCTACCGAGAAGCTGTCCTGCACGTGGAAGTGCGCGGGCAAGACGCCGATCATCTCCATGCCCGACGTCCGGGTGAAGGACACACTGGACCGATCGAGCTCGGCCTCAGCGCCCTTCTCGTAGCGTACGTCTATGTTGCCGGTGATGGTGCTCTCGACCATCGTCAGCTTGCCCGCCACACACAGCAAATTCGCCTCCGTGCATTCGTCCAGGTCTTTCTCGTGGTGGGTTGACGTGATCTTCGTGCGCAACAGCTTCAGGTGACCGACGCCGTCGCTACCCCTTGCTACATCGATCCGGGCGCTGCCACATTCGGAGACGTCCAGCTCAAGCACCAGTACGTGCTTCAGCAACCCTCCCCACTCATCTTCGGAGCCCAGCACCAGCTCGCCCCTTATTAGCAGACTGTGGGTGCTCACGGCGTGGCCCAGCCCGGGTTCGTACCGGAACACGCTGGGATCGTCCACCTCCTCAGCCACGGTCGCCACTGTATTATTGGCTCCATCAATAATCAGGACATCGCCGTCCACATAGGCTCTGGCCTGCGCCTCCGCAGACCACGCAGCCAGCGCCAGGAGCAGACTCGTCTGTGCAGCCAATCTCCGCGCCACGTGCGTTACCCCTCAGTCAGTATCAGGTGGTGTGCTTCCGTAACGTCGATTCAACCACAGACAGAGCATCAGCGTTCCCGCCATAGTCAACACCGCGCGCGCAACCATCTGCTTCCCGTAAGCCGGGTCGCTGAACGTGTCGCCGGGCGAGTCGCCGCTCACCGGGTAAGCGTGGACCGCTCCGTCGTAGAAGGGCAACAAGAGCACGTCGCGGCCGGACAGCCGGACCACGACGGGCGACGACCAGAGGCTGTCACCGACAACCCGGTAGCCCAGCACGTAGCGCCCCGGTCGCGTCCGCCACACCTCGGTGCCTGTAGCCCCATCAAGGAGATACAGGCAGTCGTCCCCTGAGGCAAAGGCCACCAACTCCCTCTCGCCGTGCCGGAATACGGTGGGAGATGAGTAGACGTCGCCCTTCGTATGGAAGCGCCACAGGAGGTCGCCGGAGTGAGCGGCTACGGCGTACAGCGACTGGTCGTGGGAACCGAAGAAGGCGGTCAGCAGACCATCCACCCGGGCAAGGGCGGCGCTCGAGTCGATGCCTTGCTGGGCCCGGAACGACCAGGCCGGTTCCCCGCTCAGGAGTTCGAAGGCGCGCATCTTCCCGTACCGGGTTCCGATGAGTACCAGGGCCTCGGGCGCGTTCGCGGACCCGGCCTCCGGCGGTGCAGCGGCGACGGCCGGGCTGGCGACGATCTGTCCCTGCAGCACCTGCCGCCAGATCACCTCGCGTCGCTCCAGGTCGATGCACCGAACCTTGCCATCGCCCCCGCCGACTACTCCCAGCCACCGGTCTCCGACATGGGCCACTGTAGGACTCGTAAGCTCACTCGTCCCCAGCGGAAGCTGCCAGAGGGGAGCGCCGGTGTCCGCGTCGTAGGCGGTGGCGACAGCCTGCTCCAGCGGGCTGACGGCCGACCGATCGTAGACCCACGAGCAGAGGAGAATGGCGGAGCGTCCGTGATACTCGAACGAGGCCGGCGAAGCCAACGAGGCCCGGCCCACCGAAGCCCGCCACTGCACGAGTTGCCTCGCCCATCGCTTGGAGCCGTCGCGCACGTCGAGCGCGTACAGGAACCGGTCGCTGGAGCCAACGTAGGCCACCGGGCCCGAAGGCAGCTCGGCCGTGCAGGGGGTCGCGAAGACCGGACCACCCGTTGCGTAACGCCATCGCTCCTGGCCCGTGGCGATGTCGATGGCATAGACGTTATGGTCGTAGCAGCCGACCAAAAGCAAGGCTCGGCCGTCGACGGCAGCCACCGCCGGCGAGCCGTAGATCCCCGTCTGCTGACTGTAGCCGCGGATCTCCTCCGACGGTCGGAAGGCCCACCCCGCCATGGGCGAAGGGAGCGAACCGAGGTCCGCCGCCGCCTGATTCGTCGGCCCGCCGCGGAAGCTCGGCCACTGGGAGGCAGTTGCGCTTGCCGCAGTGCACGCCATGAGCGAGAGGGCCAGTGCCTCACGCACGCTCTTCGCCCCCCGATCGCTGAACCACCCCAGGCTGCCGGACTACCAGAGCGCCTTCCGGGCAGCTATCCACACACGCCAGGCACATGGTGCAGGCCATGGGGTCGATCTGGCCCCGCCGGATGGCCCCCGTCGTGCACACTTGGTCACACTTACCGCAGGCGGTGCAGCCGGGGCCACATTCCACCCGCACCAGCGCGTGCTTCCCGATCGCGCACAAGACAAGCCCGAACGGACACAAATACCGGCACCACGTCCGGCTGACCAATAGGGCCGCGCCCATGATGACCAACGTGGACAGCAGACTCGCGCGGTCATGCACGTTCGCGAACACGAAATGAACCGGAGAGGCTACCGTGAAACCGGCCACACACAAGCCAACAAGCAGCGCGAGCGACAAGTACCGTAGGCGCTTCATCGCGGGGTCCACGCCCGGGCGAACCACGATGAACACCGTCACAACCATCAGCGCTGACGCCCAGAGCACCGCCGAGTCCTCGGCCAGGGGGCGGCGTGAAGCGAACAGGCCGGCGATCACCAGCAAGTAGGCCACTGTGGCCAGGATCGCCAAGGTCACTCCGGCGGCCCTCAGCGCGATGGGCCGGTTCCGCGCCCGCAAGCCCGTCCGCAGGGACCCCATCCACTCTTGAAGCGTCCCCGTGGGACAGATCCAGCCACAGAAGAGCGGGCCGAAGCTGACCGTTAGCCCGAGCACGACGGAGGTGATACCCATGAAGTAGAAGGCCCGCAGATCGTCCTTGCCCAGTTCCCCCAGGCCGAAGTAGAAATTGCGGATCAGTCCGAATACGCCGAGGCAGGAGCTGACTACGAAGAAGAAGACCACGATGCTGGCCGCCTGAATGGCCCTGCGCGTCAGTTGCCGATGACGCCGCGCTGCCATGGCCGCCGCAGCCAGCAGGAACACCGCGAGGAAGGCCGCCAGCTCGATATAGCTCTCGTAAAGAGGCGCGAGGTTCCCCCGGAAGAGCTTCCAGTTCAGGAATTGCTCCATCTGCCTTCCCACTGATTCGGCGGCCGACGTGTTCCCGTTACCCGATCTTGATAGCTGAGTGACGCTACCGCTCGTTGGCGACGAGGCGAGCCACGAAGTCAGAGGCCGGATTCTCGAACACCTCGCCAACCGTCCCAATCTGCGGGATCCTGCCGGCAACCATGATCGCCACCCTGTCGGCCAATGCTCGGGCTTCGGCCTGGTCGTGCGTCACGTGCACCGTCGTCCGCTTCAGGCGATCGTGAATCCGGCGCAGCTCGTCGCTGAGATCGGCTCGCATGTTCTGGTCCAGGGGCCCCAGCGGCTCGTCCAGCAGAAGGACGCTCGGCTCCGTGACCAGAGCGCGGGCCAGCGTGACCCGCTGCGCCTCCCCGCCGCTCAGCCCGCGCACTCCGCGGTCCAGCAGAGCCTCCACGTGCAGGAGACGCGCCATCTCCTCCACCCGCCGACTGAACTCGGGCCGGGAGACCCTCTGGTATCTCCCACCGAAAGCGATGTTCTGCCTGACGCTCATGTGGGGGTACAGGCTCGGCTTCTGTGACACCAGGCCGATGCGCCGGCGCTCGGGCGCCAGCGCCGTCACATCCGCACCGTCCAGGAGCACCTGCCCTGAATTCAACAGCGAGAGACCCGCGATGACTTCCAGCAGCACGCTCTTCCCCGCCCCGCTCGGCCCGAGCAGCACCAGGTACTCGCCCCGGCGCACATGCAGCTCCTCCACGAGCAGGCGGAAGGCCCCGAGTTTCGCCTCGGCATTCAGTAATCTGATCATTCGGAGGTCGTCGCCACAGCGATGCCTGACGTTTTTATTGTTTTTCCCAATAATTATGTTCCCGATCAGCCAGCGGCCGTTCCAGCAGGTTGGTCTCCTCGGCGTACCATTCGCCGTCGCTGGGCGAGACTGCCAGGGTCTTTATCTCCCACGCCCGAAGCGCGAGCTTGAGGGTCTGTGAGCCGGCCAAGAGGAGTCGGCAGTTCGCGTCTCGACCGCTTGTCTCTCGAAGGCGCACGATCGTATCGCTGCCTCGTTCAGCCGGTTTCACCGCCTCGACATCCACATTGGGGCAGTCAGTGGCAACGAAGGCATAGGATGGCGGCAGTAGACCGTCGTGAGCGGGCTCTTGCAGAACCAGACACGGTCGGTTGAACTCCGCTGCTCGTCGGACGACCGCGGCCTCACGCCAGGTGCCCTGGTGGGGCACAATGGCGTAGCGCACGACGTGGCGGCCCTGGTCCGTGTACTCGTACGTCTCGTCCGGGACGACCTGCGCCGGATCGTGGAACGCGTAGATGGGACTGCGGACGACACTCATCCGGATCTCGGCATCTCGGATGTCAAAGCCGTACCTACTATCGTTGAGCAGTGCGACGCCGTATGGGGCCTCGCCCCCGCCGCCATCGATGCGTCCGCTCAGGTCCACCCACCGCTGTGCGGGCTGCTCGTCTCCTGTGGCTGGCCGGACAATGGCCCCGTACGGGATCTCGAAGGTCGCCTCGCCTCCGCGAACGCGTGTCGGGACCCTTAGCTTCAGGATTCGGTGTTTCTCGTGCCAATCGAGCGCCAACCGGACGTCAACCTGCTTCCGGCCTCGCGTCAGGCTGAAGTCCTGCCACGTCCTCGATTTCCCCCACCTCCCGGCCAGCCGAACGGTCCACCTGATAGGTCCCCATTCGATAACAGCCGGCTCCCCCACAGCCTCGAAGGCCCCGATCTCCTCGTCGAAGCGATCCACCCCGTGACTCCACGTGTCACTCGGGTCGTCCAGGACGACGAGCCCGGCACAGCCCGGGCCCGTTACCTCAATGCCCTCCTCAAGATCCTCCAGGCACTTGATCCACTCGCCTCCGTTGCCGAACTCCACTCGCACCATGCCATTATCGATCACGCGAGCCGTGGTCGGCTTTCCCGTCGTCTGTCCCCGATCGTCCGCCGGCCTGACCCACAGTGTGGTGTAGCCGCAGGGCCCGATCTTTGTCTGTATCAACCCTCCGACCGACCGCCCTCCCCCACTCCAGCATGACTCCAACACCTGACTCGCCAGTCGCCTTCCTCCCATGTCCTCCACCGTCAGCCCAGGGTCAGAGGCCCGCCAGTTCACCTCAAACGGCACGGCATCGTCCCGCTCCCATCCAAGCGGGTTGAACACGATCAGGGCCTCCCGTTGCTCCGCGGACGAGGTGTTGACGGACGCGGCCAGCCTGCGCGCCGCGCACTTGGCCTTATTATTGCTTATATCAATAATTAGCTGGTTATCGCTCAGGGCTTCATCACATGCAGCTCGTATTGAGGTACCGGCCAGGATGTCGTGGAACTGGTTGAAGAGCACGGTCTCCCATGCCTGCCGCAGTTCGCGCCGGTCGATCTCGTCGCCGAGGAATGTGCGAGACATGGTTGTCCACAACTCGGCCGATAGCAGGGCATTTTCCGCCGCGCGGTTAGCCCTCTTGATCGCGGTCAGTGACGTGTAGCACCCGCGTGCATGGTACTGAAGTTCGTCCTGCACCACGGGGAAGTCCGTCTGCGACGCAAGGGCAGCCTGAAAGAACGCCTGCGGATGGCTGAACTTCAGCGTCGGGAGGTCGGGGCGCTCCCTCAGGGCGATGATGGAGGCGATGTTCCTTTTCGTGGGGCCGCCGCCATGGTTCCCGACCCCGTAGAACGCCATTCCCTCGCCCAGTCCTTCGGGTATCGCGGCGGCCGCTTCCTGGATGCGCTGAGTGATCTCTTCGGGCCCGGTGTTGTAGTGCCCGGGCGGACGCGCAGCCAGCACGCGGCTGCCATCGGGCGCCTGCCACCAGAAGACCCACCCCGGCAACTCCTTCTCGTGCGGCCCGGGACGGAAGAACACGTAGTACCGGAGCCCCATACCAGCCATAATCTGCGGCAGCGTCCATGCGTGGCCGAAGCTGTCCACGTTGTACCCGACCGCGATGTCCACGCCGAAACGGTCCTTGAAGTAGGACTTTCCGACTAGTCCCTGCCGGATGAGGCTCTCTCCTGACGGGATATTGCAGTCGGGCTGGATCCACCATCCGCCCAGCGGTATCCACCGCCCCTCGAGCACACGCTGCCGGACTTCGCGGAAGATCGTCGGCGCGGCGTCCTCCAGCCACCGGTAGGTCGCAGCCGAACTGCGGCAGAAGACGAACTCATGGGTCTCCGCCATCCGGTCGAGCGCCGACCGGCAGGTGTCGATCACCTCCTGGCGCCCTTCCACAGCCGTCCACAGCCACACGGGGTCGATGTGGGCGTTGCCAACCAAGTGCAGCGTGGTGTCCTTCATGCGGCTCGCCTCTCCCTACACGATCCTGGCCGGAGTTGGCTCGGGTCAATCGCGCTGCTTCGCGCTCTGGCGCTCGCATACCTCCGCGACGTCCGGTGGGTCGCGGAGCACCAGGGGCAGGGCACGCCGGGACACGGCTGGGGCGCAAGGGCTCGGCAGGCGGACCGGGCGGACCGCCTACCTGCTATTCGAACTCGCCATAGCGAGAGGCGGGCGGATCCAGGAGAGCCACAATCCGATCAAGCTCCTCCGCATCGTGGTACACGATGTGGATCGCCCCGCCCCGTTTCCGGGGCCGAATCCGGACTTTAGTCCCAACAGCGCGTTGGAGACGCTCTTCGAGTTCGGCCAGGTTGGGATCTGTGGTCTCGGTCGCTCGGCGTCGGGCCTGCTGGGGAGTCGACGGGGGAGTGGCAGCAGGCTCCGTCCGGGCGCGCACGTACTCCTCAGTCTCACGGACCGTCAGCTTTCTCTCGCTGACCTCCCCGGCGGCTGCACGGATCGCCTCCTCGTCTTTTCCCAGACCCAGGAGGGCGCGCGCGTGTCCTTCAGACAGGGTCCCAGCCTCCACGTCCGCCTGCACTTCAGCGGGCAACTCCAATAGCCGCAGCGTGTTCGCCACGGCGCTCCGGCTCTTACCAACGATGCTCGCGACTTGCTCCTGGGTGCTGCCGAACTGCTCGATGAGCTGGCGGTACCCTCGCGCGGCATCCATTGGATTCAGGTCCTTACGCTGCAGGTTCTCCACGAGCGCTATCTGCAGTGTCTCCGCGTCAGCCGTCTCCCTGACGAGACAAGGGACGGTGGTCAGGCCGGCTCGTTGCGCGGCACGCCAGCGCCGTTCTCCCGTCACCAGTTGATAGCCGCTCCCGGACGGACGAACGACCAATGGCTGCACGACCCCATGCCGTTCCACCGAGCGCGTGAGCTCCTCCAGGTCGTCGTCGTCGATTGAGGATCGGGGTTGGAACGGGTTGGGCTCGATTTCGTGGGGCCGGAGTTCGAGGAGAGTGGCTCCCTGTCTCAGAGCGTCAGCCGAAATCAGGTCGGACAGGCCCTTGCCGAGACCCTTACGTTGCATCTGGGAAGACCTCCTTTGCGAGACTCATGTAGGCGCGCGCGCCACGACTCTG
>CBFDAZ010000047.1:0-15211 GCA_965602825.1 uncultured bacterium | reverse complement strand
GCCTGGGACCGCCGGCGCCCTCGCCGGCAGAGGTGGCAAGCCGTGTGATCTTCATGGTTTCCGGGTGCCGCCGCGCGACATGCGCGACTGCTCCGAAGATCTCGGGGGTCGTTTGTGGCGGCGGAGCTCCAGCTCCGCCCCGTGCGCGACGACCAACGAACGGCATTGGAAAAGGGGACTGTCCTATTTTACTGTCATTTTCATCGTTCCCGGGTCCCGCGACTGCGGGATGACCAACTGCTTCGGCGTTGCACTACACACTGGGTCGCGGCCGGCGGGCAGTCCTGGCGCCCATCGAGCGTGACGACAAGGGAACCAAGCCTGTGGATGGACAAAGGCACGGGACTCGTGGGGCGCTCCCGTGGCTGTGCGATCACCTGGGCAGGCTGACACCGACGAGAATGCTCAACGAGCGGACCAGGACTCACTCCATCGCAGAGCAACTGGTGGCCACGGCGCGAAGCGTGGTCTTCGCCACCGTCGCAGTGGTCAAGGCCGCCGAGCTTCTGGGGTCCGGGACCCCGGTCCATTCGCCCCTGATCCTTCTGAACCTGACGGCCCTGGTCTACGTCGTTGCCACTGGCGTGCTGTCGCTGTTCGGGCGGGAGTCCGCAAGGGTGCAACTGCCGCTCCTCGTGGTCGATGTGTTGCTCATCAGCGGCCTGATCCAGGTGTCCAATGGCGCGGACAACGAGTACTACCTGCTGTACTACCTCCCGGTGCTGCAGGCCGGTGTACGCCTCAACCTTCGTGACGCCGTCGCGATGGCCATCTTCTCAGGCGCCCTCTACAATCTCATCGTGTTGACCAATGGGCCACTGACCCACATCAGCGTGCCAGCCCCGATGCGGAGCCTCGCCTTCGGGGGATCTGCGATCACCATGGCGCTGATCTTCGGCTTGCTGAGTAGCGGTGTCCGCAGGCAGATGCAGCGTGACGAGGAGATCGTTCAACTGGGGCAGCGCATCTGCAGTAGCGCAGACTTCGGCGGCCCGGATGGCTCTGACAGGCCCGAAGCCGAGGATGCGTTGGGAGCCGTCGGCCCCCTGGCCGCCTCACTGGAGCTGACGGAGACGGCTCCGCGCTCGGTGCTGGAGTTGGTCGCGGCGGCCTTGGGGGCCAGGTACGCCTTCATCCGCGTACAGAACGGCCGCGATGACCCGCAGTCGACGGTGATGCTGTCATCCGACGGTGCGACCGTGCCCGCGTCCGTCTGCCAGTTGGCGGAAGCAGTGATGGGCCTCGCTGCTCCCGATGGGCAGGCTCTGGTCCTTCCCGAACTGCGGCTAGAGCCGGCCCTCGGAGCACTCGCGGATGCCGCGCGAACGGCCCTGGTCGTGCCCCTTTCCTTGGGCAGCCGGAAGCTGGCGACCGTCGTCCTCTGTGACAAGGACCCAACCTCGATCTCCCCCACTGACACGTTCGACGAGGGAGACCTGCGGGTAGCCTGCGCCCTTGCGCCGCAGGCATCGCTGGTTCTGGACTACGCATCGGTGCACCGCGCCGTGCGCTCCGTCCTGAAAGGGGCTGTCGCTACCGTTGCGGCCACCATCGACGCGAAAGACCCCCACACGCGCGGACATTCGGAGCGTGTGGCCTTCTACGCCGTCTTCCTCGCGCGTGCGCTGGGTCTCCCGCAGCGGACGGTGGAGGCAGTCGAGTTGGGGGCCCTGCTCCACGACGTGGGGAAGATCGGCATGGACGAGACGCTTCTGATCGGCAAGGGAGCCCTCGATCGCGATGACTGGGAGTTGGTCAAGAGGCACCCCGGCATGGGCAGCGACATATTCGCTCACATGGATGCCCTGTCTTTCCTGCTCCCCGCTCTCCGCCACCACCACGAACGCTACGACGGCAGTGGCTACCCGGACGGGCTCCAGGGCGAGCAGATCCCCCTCCTCGCGCGGATCATCGCTATCGCTGACGCGTTCGACGCAATGACCTTCGAGAGGAGCTACCGGCCCGAGCCGCTGTCATTCGAGGACGCTCGCGCTGAGATTGCCAGCGGCGCGGGAACTCAGTTCGACCCCGAATTGGCCCGGGTTTTCGTTGAGGAGGCCACTCCCGAACTCCGGCATCAGGCTGTGCGGCTTGCCACAGAGAAGATCGGCAAGGCGCGGGCCGCGAACCACGTGTAAGGGCCACAGTGTCCGGCCCTCACCCTCCCTTCACGCCGTCAGTTCCAGCCACAGGGCTCGATAGTACCTGAGCAGCCGTTCGCGGTCCGGACTGTCCTGGATCTCGGCCAGGGTGAAGCGGTCGTATCCGGCCTGTTTGAGCAGTTCGAAGAGCTCGGCCCAGGGATACGCCGGATTCGCCAGCTCAGTGATATGGCACGACTTGATGTCGTCCTTCAGGAGGTCGAAATAGGGTTTGACCGAGCCATCCTTGATGTCGGACATGTTCGAGTTCCAGCAGACGCCGACTTGGGGATGGTTGCAGTGATCCATGATCGTGCGGACATGCGGCGGATGAGAGGTCTCCCTGCCGTGCACCTCGAGCCATATCTCGACCCCATGATCGGCCGCGAACTCCCCGCACGTCCGCAGCGACCGCCCAATCTGATCGAGCGTCTGCTCGGCCGGAATGCCCTTGTTTTCTTGCAGACCGTTGGGACGGACCTTGACCCCTGCCGCCCCGACATCCGCCGCTAGCTGAACGAAGTCCCCGCAGACCGATATCTGTCGCTCCACCTCCTCCTTCTCGACCGCGTGGAATTCGCAGGTGCTGCCCAGACCCCAGAGCGTCACACGCGAGTCGTCGAAGCGCTTGCGGACCTCCTGCCTCTGCGCAGCGGAAAGGGTTGGCTCGACGCCGTGGGCGTGCGTTGTGCGCAGCTCCACCCCCTCGAGGCCCAACTCCTCGCACTTCTGGATGAGTGTTGGGAGATCCCAGTCCTTGGCGATGTTGTAGGTGACCGTTCCCAGCTTCATCTTTGATTGCGGCTCCTTTCCCGTGTCCGCGGACGCAGCAGTCTGTGGACCAAGCTTCGCGACACCGGCGCCCAGAACGGCGCCGGACGTGAGCAGGAATCGGCGTCGGTCAATCGGGTTCCGCAAGTGGAGGCCTCCCTCTTGATCGGGGCCAAGACCGGGTGTTAGCGGTCGGCTTGCACCTCGACGACCGGCGGGCGCTCATACTCCGCGTACCAGTCGGCGACCCGCGCTTCCTCACAGCTCCCCGGGTGGATCAGGACCCGGTACCGGAAGGTCAACTCCTCGCCTTGGGGCAGCGTGTACCGGCCGGCGCCCGTATCGTCACCGACGAAGTGCCGCAGCCCGAAGGGATTGGCGGCGAACAGTCCGTAGTTCCGGACGTGCCAGTACGTTGGGTGACGGAGGTTGGCGGGGTGATCGAAGATGGCAATACCGGCCGTCTGGCCGTTCACCGGGCCGGCATAGTCACACCAGGCTGCCTGCTTGCCCCAGGTCTCATCATCACGCTGGCCCGCAGCGTTGGTGATGCTCCCCTCCCCGCCCTTGAGGCGCATGGTGGACGCGATCCGGAAGCCGAACATACCCTCCTTGGTGTCACCGAACTCGACGGGGCCTTCGGTAGCCCTGATGGTGGCAGCGAAGTCCAGCAGGCGGACACCGGCCAGGTTGTAGACCCGCAGCTCACGTACGTCCTCGCAGATCTTCTTGCCATCGCTCGCCATCCAGTCGTTCGCCGCACGCAGCACGCCACAGGCGTGGCCCGAAGCCAGGACCTCGAAGGCCCGATGCACCTGGTGGCCGCTTGTGTCGGTCTCGGCCCAGAAATCATGGCCGTTCACTTCGCCAAACGTGAACCAGAAAGAGCGGTGGTGATGGTGGTCGCGTGATTCGCCGGGGATCTCCTCCATGGGATAGCCGCGCGTGACTGCCGCACCTGTCGGCCCGATGATGGGGTAGCAGTACGGCTTGGGGGCACCGAGATAGACGTAGCGGGTGAACAGCTCTCCATCGATCGTGATTGCCACGCTCCCCGCTTCGCCCTCGTCTTTGAGTTCCTCGAGCTCCACGGAACTGCCGGTATCCGGCTGAGCCTCCTCCGAGAACGCCACCCGGTACCGTCGTGAGTCGCCCTCGCCCAGGTCTTTCACGATCCACGTCACCTGGGCTCGGGTAGTTCCTGCGGGGTTCACCGTCAACGGGACTGGCTCTCCCGTTTGCAGGTCAGTGACCTCAACGATGCGCGCCGCGGGCGCCGGGGGCGTGGCCACGAGCACGCTCACCGGAGTCTGGGAGTAACTGCGCTCGGGCGCACTCACGTCAACGGTGTAGGTCGGGAGCGAGTGCGCAGAGCCGGGGAGTATAAGTGCCGCCGAGAGACTGCAGAGCACCCACAGTGTACGGCGTTCGCTTCGCACGCTGGCCACACTCCTCACTGCGCTGGACGGGTAGCGCGGTCGTGAGGAATCCATTCGCCGCCGTAGCCTGCAAGCCCTGTCTGCCAACACATCAGGTGGAGCCGACTTGAGAGGAGTAGGCACCACTGCGCGGCCGGGCATCGCACCGGGGCCTACGCGGTAGCGCGACCTGAGCAGTACGGGAAAAAAGGTCCGGGTGAGCCAACACGGGAACGGCCCGTGGCCTTCAGGCCACGCCGATCCGGCCGGCATCAGACGGAGCCGCCTCTGCGGCGGCCTCGTGGGCCTCGATGGTGGCGCCGAGAGTCTGGGCTTTCCCCAGGAAGTCCGCATAGCCGCGCGCGATCTGATCCACTGCGGAGAGACGTGACCTGCCTTCGGCGAGCATCGCCGCCAGCACGTACGCGAACCCGCCGCGCAGGTCGGGCATCGCGAGATCCCTGGCCCTCAGGCGGCTGGGCCCGTCTATGACGCAACTGTGCGGATACTCCCCCTCCGCGTGACGGCACGGATCGGGACCGAGACACTCGGTATGGAGGGTGATGTTGGCGCCCATCTCCGCCAGTCCGCTCACGTAGCCGAACCGGTCCTCATAGACCGTTTCGTGAACGACCGACTGCCCGTGGGCTTGGGTCAGCAGCGCAGTCAGAGGAGGTTGCCAATCGCTCATGAAGCCCGGGTGGAAGCTGGTGTGCACCTTGACGGCGCGGAGCTGAGCCTGAGCACGGAAGAACCTGAGGCCCTCCTCGGTGACCTCGTACTCGCCTCCCGTCTCCCGAAGACAGTCCAGCAAGGCCAGTAGACTTGGCTGATTGGCGCCCCTGATGAGCACGTCCCCGTCGGTCGCGATCGCCGCACATGCCCACGACGCGCACTCGTTCCGATCGGTCACGCAGCGGTGCTGGTAGCCGCGCAGCTTGTCGACCCCACGGATCACCAGCGTGCGGTCATCGTCGAAGCGGATCTGGGCTCCCATCTTGTGCAGCAGGGCGATCAGATCCAGAATCTCCGGCTCCACCGCCACCCCGCGCAGCGTCGTTGTGCCTTCTGCCGCCACGGATGCCAGCAGGAGGGTCTCGGTTGCGCCCACGCTCGGGTACGGGATCTCGAACGTGCCTCCGCGAACCGAGCTGGCCTGGGCCTCGACCCAGCCGTCATTCATGACGACCTCGGCGCCGAGGCGCCGCAAACCGTCGATGTGAAACTCGACAGGACGTGAGCCGATCTGACAGCCGCCTCCGTGGGGCACGCGAGCCTGCCCGGCTCGCGACAGGAGCGGACCCAGGAGCAAGACCGGCAGTCGGCTGGAGCCGCCGTACGTGCTGGCGAGTTCAGGGGTCACGATCCGTGGCGTACAGATCCGGACGGTGTCCTCGGTCAGCCAGACGACCTCGGACCCCAGGGCCTGGCAGACGTCAAGCGCCCACGCTACGTCACCGATCTTCGGGACGTTCGACAAGATGCACGGCTGGTCGGTCAGGAGGGAAGCAACAATCTGCTTGGGCGCGGAGTTCTTACCGCCCCGGACCTCAATGGCGCCGCGCAGCCTGACGCCGCCTTCAACCGTCCAGTACAGTTGCTGTGTCATGTGCGTTTAGTCGTCCAACATTGAAGGGCGATGCGACCAGCGGCGCACTCGTGCCCTTCACAGTCTACATAATTGTCCGTTGACCGTCAACTCTCCTGCCTGCACTGGCAGGTTTTTCGTCGCGGTGAGCGCTCGAAGCGCAGCCGATTGGCTCCGCCTCCGGCCATGCCCAAGGGATGGAGAACTGAGGCGTGACCTCAGCCTGCCACAGGTCGTGAGATCGGTCGCAAGGTCACTTCCGATGGGCCCGCAGGAAATCGTCGCAATACACGGTGCGGTTGAGAAGCAACTCCGCAGTGATCGTGGCGTCCATCAGCTCAGTATCGAGCGGATCCATGATAGCGGAATCGAGTCCCGCCGCGATACACATCACCAGGTACGTCCGGTTGATGAGATGGCGTTCGTTCGTGCCTTGGGACACGTTGCTGAGGCCGAGGGTCGTTTTCGGGGGAGGATCGGAAATCAGCTTCACCTGGCGCATGGTCTCCAGGACCTCGCCCGGGTGGTGTCCTGCGTCGGGAACGTTACACGGGATGATGACCGGGTCGATGTATACGCGCTGCAGGTCCACGCCGTTCATCATGGCCTTCTCGACAGCACGCATGGCGATCTCCATCCGCCCGTTCGCGTCGCGGGGGATACCGTCCTTGTCGATGGTCAAGCAGATGATGTCGCAATCGTGCTCCGCTGCGACTGGCATCAGGCGATCTAGGCTTTCCTCATCACCCGGGCTGGAGTTGATCATGGCTTTGGACCCGACCATCTCCACGCCGGCTGCGACGACGTCGGCCTTGGTGCTGTCGATCGCCAGGGGGCAATCAGTGACCTCCTGAGTGGTCTCGATGAGCCACTTCATAGCGGCGACCGCGTCCTCTGCAGTCGGGCCCACATTGAGGTCGAGGATGTGTGCCCCGGCCGCCAACTGGCGCTTGGCCAGGTCCTGGATGACACCCTTGTCCTGCTCGACAATGGCTTTGCCGACGTCCTTAAACATCCCGTTGAGGCGTTCGCCGATGACCTGCATTATGCTCCCTCCCCCATGAGGTCGGCAATGGTGCTCTTGACTTCTGCCACGGCTTGCGGGTGCCACATGATCAGGATGTCTGTGCCCCCGTGGACGAACAGGTTGGCGGTGGCAGCCTCCCACAGGGGCCCACGGACGGCCGCATCGCCCCACTCGGGGGCTTCATCGGCCGGCAGCTTCGCCTCTTTGGTCTTCCAGCACTCGGAACCGACCACGGCCAACATCGGCATCGACATCATGTTGTCGCCGCTCAGGGCCGCCAGTCGGGTCCGCTCCATGATGGAGTAGGCGTATTCCACGCCGTACCCCAGCCCGCCGGTCACCTGGTACATGATGATGTTGTCGAGACTGACGCCCATGTCGCTGAGAAGGATGTTGACCTGCTTCTGGATCTGGATGTCGAGTGGCGCTTCACTGATCACCAGGTGGCCGTCGGCCAGAGAGCAAGCGGCGATGGTCTTGTAGTTCTCCTGTTCCGCAGATCCCAGGAGACATCGCTCACCCGCCGCTGCCTGACTGAGGACGGGAATCAGTTCGTTGTCCTTGTCGTAGTCGCCACAGCCCCAGACGATCAGCGGCACGCCAACCGCCTCCAGGACGCTCTTCAGGACGCCTCCGCACTCCTCCGGGCTCTTGTCTGCGCCCTCCGGATCGGCGCCGACGAAACGCAGGCAGATCATCTCCGCGCCGAATTCCTCGACGCACTTCTGGGCCCACGCCGCCGGGTCGTCGCGCACGTCGCCGAACGGCTCCATGAGGGCCTGGGGCCAGTCCTGTTGTGGGTCGTCAAGGACCTCCATCGCCAGCACGGGCGGATTGGGCGTTTCCCCCTCGAAGTGCAGGAAGGGGAGCGTCTTCTCTCCGCCGACCGTGACCGTAGAGGTTCTCGTGCCCCCGTTCTCTGCGGTCGCCCCGATGGTCACCACGTTGACTCCACTGGACCAGCGTTCCGTTGGCATTTCGAACGCCATTTGCATCAGACTCCTTGAGTGCCAGTCCGCAGATCATGCCGCCGGACTGGCGCGGTCTGCTCTCGCTCGCGCGAGGCACCAATCACGCTGCTAACCGGTCGTGCTTCGGACGACCGATGGAAAGCGCTGCACGTCGGTGTGCGGGAGGAACATGCTCGCCACATACTCCTCCATGAAGCCCGGCTCCACACTTAGCTCCACGTAGGTCATCGCTGAGGCGATGGTTCGGATCTGCTCCCTGGCCTCTTGGGAGATCAGGCACATGTGTGCGCCGGCCAGCGAGGTGTTCCCGACATACTGGACTCGGTCAGCAGGGAGATCGGGCAGCATCCCAATCGTGACCGCTCGTCCCACGTCCAGGTGGCTCCCAAATGCCCCCGCCAGGTAGAGCCGGCTGATCTGGTCGGCATCGAGCTGCAGCTTCTGGAGCAGTATCGAGAGACCTGCGTGAACGGCGGCCTTGGAGCGGATCAGGTTCTCGATGTCGCTTTGCCAGAGTACCATCTCGCGCTCCGCGCCGTGTTCACCGGCCAGCACGACGGCAAACCCCGACTCGTGATCGCCGGCCCGTATCCGTTGGGACTCCGCGCCGCTCACGAAGTGGCCTCCACGGTCAATGATCCCGCCCTCGAACAACGTCGCCAGGGCATCGATGAAGCCGGTGCCGCAGATTCCCCGGGGAGGGACATCGCCGATGACCTCGATGCTGACCTCGTCAGTGTCCGGATCATACCAGAGACCGTCGATTGCTCCAGGAGCTCCGTGCATGCCGCACTCGATGCCAACACCCTCGAAGGCAGGGCCGGCCGAGCACGAAGCGCACACGAGCATGCCCTCCGTGCCGACCACAATCTCGCCATTGGTGCCGACATCAACCAGCACCGTCAGTTCCCCGGAATCAGCGAGGCCGGTGGCCAACACCCCGGCCGTGATATCAGCGCCAACGAAGCCGCTCACCGTGGGAAGGCACATGACCGGGGCCCGCGCCCACGTGTCGAGCCCAAGCTGGTCCGCCGAGAAGAGCGGCAGAGACGATGCGGGCGGCGTATGCGGATCGCGCCGGATAGGGCCGCAGTCGATCCCCAGGAGGAAGTTCACCATCGTCGAATTGCCGGCGCACGTGACGGCGATGATGTCATCGGCGGCGATCTTGATGCTCTGCTGCAGCTCCTCAGTCACCTCGTTCAGCGTCTCCACGACCGCGCGACGCAGCGTCTGCAAGCCGTCCTCATGCTCGCTTGACCAGATGATCCTGCTGATAACGTCGGCACCGAAGCGGATCTGTCGATTGCGCCGTCCCGCAGCACCGACGACCCGGCCGGTCTCAAGGCTTACCAGCGCCACAGCAACCGTACTCGTGCCGATGTCGATGGCGAGGCCGAAGGTGGGGCGCTGGATGTCGCGGGCCGGGGCAAGATCGACCAGCCGCGTCTCGGCCGCCGCATCAGCGACGGTGGCACAGACGTGCCAGTTGGAGTCCCGCAGGACGTTGGGGAGCGCGCGCAACGTCGGGAGATCGGGGGAAAGGTGCCGGAATGTGGTGTCCGCCGAGCGCAGACCGTCAACCAGTCTCTCGAGGTCAGCGACACTGTCTCCCTTCTCCGGCGCCGGGATCGAGACACACAGCCGGCGGGCCAGGGTTCCCTGGGCCCTGCTGGAGTCGAGACGCTCAGCAGCGGGGCCCAGCGACTTGGCGAAGGGCGCGATGTCGGGCGACCGGCTCTCCTCCGGCACGCGAACCGTCGCGTCGCCCGCCAGGGCGCTCTGGCAGGCGAGGACGCCGACTCCCTCCGGTCCCGGACCGGCCCCGATAGACTCGCCCGCCTTGGTCCGGAGCGCACCTGCCTCAAGCACGACCGCACACTTGTGGCAAGTGCCCTGGCCGCCGCAATCGCTCCTCAGGGGGATTCCCGCGCGAGCAGCCACGAGGCTGAGCAACTCCCCGTCCTCAGCGGCGACTGTGATGTCGTCAGGTTTGAAGGTGATGGAACTCATCAGACTGCCACCAACGTCCTCACAGCGGCGCAGAAGCCTCTGCGCCGCCGGACAGGGTGGTTGAGGCGGGCGCGAGCCCCGAGAGCTCTAGTTGGGGCTCCAGTTCCGCAGCATACTCGGTATCCCGGAGGACTCGCGTGGACCGACCTCCACGTTCCAGCCCGACTCCTCCTCCAGCTTGCCGCTCAGAACGGCCACGCCGCCCGGCAGCATGACCTTGCGGTGGCTGACCTTCTCCTCGATAGCACACGACTTCATCCCCGCGGCGATCGACTCGGCGGTGAATTTCTCTGCCGCCCAGGCGGTCAGGACCGAAGTCCCTTCGGTGTCCACGACGACGATCCAGGCCGGGATCTTGCTGGCCGCGACATCGCCCTCGACCGTGAAGTAGGTGAGGGAGAAGTTGGTCGTCACCAGAACCGGAGACTCGGGGGTCGGCTCGCCGACTTCGTAAACCCCGGGCTCCATCTGGATTGGTTTCTGCGGATCGGTGTAGATGTTCAGGCGCGCAGTCACGAGCGCCAGCATCGTCGGCAGACTGTCCTCCCGCACCGCGACGATCCCCGAGTACTTGGCGATGGCCAACGTGCCGTCCACTGCGGTCTTCATGGGGTCATCTGTTTCGACCACGGTGATGGTCGGGAAGCCGAAGCGGCGATCCTTCTTGGTCAGGGCTGCCCGGCGAACCGCCGTTTGGTGGGCGAGCAGATCGGTGCCGCTATTGCCTTCAGTGCAGAGCACAAGGTCCTGCAGGCCCGCCTCAGTGGCCTTGGGCGCCAGCTCGACGAGAGCCGCGGGATCGGGTGCCTTGAGCACTAGTGGGCAGTCGTGTTCTTTGGCCAGGGCAACCACGCCGTCGAGGTTGTCGGCGGTCGCGGCGTGGATCAGGGGCTTCGAGTCGGCGAGAGCCGCGACAGCCGGCTTCAGGTCGTCCGCAGTCTCGCCCATGAGAATCAGGGGGAGCCCAAGCTCGTCGCTGACTCGCTTCGCCACCTCCGCCAGGCGCTCGGCGTCGCCCGCGCTCGTGACAGCAACCAGGTTGATTCCCACCTCCATGCCGACGCGGTCGAACTGGAGCTTCTTGAAGTGCTCCAGCCTCTCACCGATGGCAGCGTCGTCGAGGCCGGCATCAAGCATGACGGCCAGCCCGCACGCGTGGTAGAACGTATCGTCATGTCGATAGAGGACGGTCTCCTGGCCAATCTCCAGCTTGCTGTCACCCGTACCAATGGTCACCAACCTGATGGGTGGCGCCGACTCGCCGGCCAAGGCGGCCTTTGCCTCATCCGTGACGTGCGGGCACTCATCGAGGGCGGCCTGCTTCTGGGCTACCTTCATGGCGAAGGCCAGACATGTCGGTACGCCGCAGTCGCGGCAGTTGGTCTTGGGCAGATGTTTGAAGATCTCGACAGCGGTCAAAGCCATACCCTGGCTCACCTCTTGGTCGCCGAGGCGCGGTATGAACGCCCCGGGAACTGGGCTGCGTGGCATCGTACAAGCCGGGAGCTCTCGGCCCCGGCCGTAAGCGCTCTCTCAAGGGTTGCGGACTGCTCGTCTAGCTGATCAATGGGTCCATGGATAGGGCCGGATGCTCGACCTTCATCATGTGCTCCATGAGCCCCTCGAAGTCGGTGGTGATCGTCTCGTCGGCGATCTTGTCCACGAAGTCGGGCATGTCCAGCTCCTGGGCCCGCGCCTCGAGCTTGTCCCTCAAGTCGTCCTTCAGTTCCTTGGGCATCCACGAGATGCGTGGGAGCCCGCCTTCGGCCGAGATGAACTTCGGGCTGGCCAGGTACAAGCGACCGACGCCGAGGAAGCCGGGCGTCTGGTGGCCGCCGCCGACGCTGCTGGCCAGGGTGGAGAAGGGGATCCCCAGGGGCGTATCGCCCGGGTACTCCCGGTTCACGACCATGATGCTCTGGGCGTCAGGCAAGACGGTCAGGATGCACTCGAAACAGCCGCACGAGGTCATCGGGTCTTCCATGAGCGAGTAGGCGTTGAACCGCTCGACGCTGCGGTTGGAGTACTGGTACACGAACTCGTTGATATTCTTCCACTGTCCCTTGACCGGGTCCAGGCACTCACCCTTGGGCACGGGCTGGTTCGCTCCGTTGGGGTCGATCTCGTATGCCGCGCGGCCATCCAACCAGTTATAGGCGCCGCACAGGCCCAGCCGTTGTGGGCTTATGATGCAGACGTGATTGGGGGCGTAGGATTGGCAGAGCGTGCAGGAGTAGAAAGTATCGACGCTCTCGTCCGTCATCCCCGCCATGCGCGCGTCGCGCTCGGCCCAGGCCTGTTTCGCTTCGGCCAGATCGCCCTGCGTGGCCTCTTCGTCGGAGTACACCGTCACCTGCATCTTGTCCACGAGTGACGGGAATTCCTCCATCATCAGGCCCCGGAGGACCTCCCCGAAGTGCCTCATCCGGAAGCCCGCTTTGAAAGCATCCTTGCTGATCCGCAGCCAGGACAGGTTCCGCTGACCCATGTGGAAGATGCCCATTGCGTAGTTGATGAAGGTGTGGACGTGGCGCTCCAGGATCGGCTCGAAGTCCTTCTGCATCTTGCGGCCGGCAACGTCGGAGACGATCCCGAATGGAAACGCGCCGCCCTCCTCCACCGTGTCCACGTCCGGGCCGATGACCTCGATCTTGCCATCCTCTACCTCGTCCATCTCCCGCATGCGCAAGTACTCGAAGGAGGAGCTGTACTTGCCACCCATCTGGCAGTACATGTCGGCCTTGCGGACCGTCTCGCCCTCGAAGGCTGCAGCCACAGGCACGGGTACGTCGAACTCGGTGACTTTGACTTTGACGCCCCGAACCTCAATGGCGGTGGGCACGATCTTGTCGTGGTCGAGCTCGCGCACCAACTCCTCGTAAGTGCACACGCCCGTGGGACGGATCTCGGGGATCTCGGTGTCACAGATGACCGGGAAGCCCATGTTGATGGCCCCCGCACCAGAGGCGTACTTCAGATCATCTATCGTGCCGAGGCCGATCCCGAAGGCGAAGATGCGGGCCCGGGTGTAGTCCAGGCACGCCTTCCAGTCACCCTTGCCGTGTCCGCCAAAGGTCAGGGCTCCACGCATCGCCCAGTTGAGGGCGTAGATGATGGAATCAGTGTCGGGGCCCAATGGGACGATGTAGATATCCCAGCCGACGTGGGGGTCGTCGGTGATGACGCCCTCTTCCAGCAACTGGTCGCGGACGGTCCGGCCCTCGTGGTTGCCGATGAGGAAGGTGAGGATGTTCCGCTTCTGCAGCTCCCGGACGGTGTTGACGGCGATCTCGTTCGTCGGCGCGGCGCCGACGATCGCCGCGAATCCAGGCATGCGGCCGTCCACGAGCTGGATGCCAAGGGTTCGGAGGATCGTATCGGGGATGAAGCCGTGCCACGTCTCATCCTTCGGTTCCGTCCCGTCCAGATAGCCGAGGCACTTGTCGATCTCCTGGGAGATCAACGTTGCGATGCCCGAGTCCAGCGCTTGCGAGAGGTACGGGAGCCAGAGCTGGTCGCCGGGAGGCTCTTTGGGGCAAAGATCATTGCGTAAGTACTTCAGGATGGGCTCGAGTTGATGAAGCTGCGAGATCTCCTCTCCCAGGAGGGAGTAGATCATTGGGAGGTAGTAGGCCGTCTCCGGAAAGCCGATCTCGGTGCTGCCTTCGTGCGATTCGAGGGCCTTCCGGTAGGCTTCTTCAGCCCTGGAGAGCATGTCCTGCGCTCCCCTCACAGCGGCCTGAGTGACAATACGTGACATGGGCTGCGGTCCTCCTTAGACTATCTGCTCGTTCGCGCCGCCAGGGCGCGGGGACTCGGCCGGTTCACTCCGCCGGAGCCTTCTCTGTTGCGACGTTCAGCGCGCTCACCGGGGCCGTACACCGCACGGCATCGAAGCGGCAGGCCAGGAAGCATGCGCCGCAACGAATGCAGCGGCTGAGATCGATGGTGTGTGGTTGCTTCTTCTCTCCCGAGATGCACTCTTGCGGACAGCGCCGCGCACAAAGCCCGCATCCGGTGCAGGCCTCGGGGTCAATCTCGTAGGTCGCCGACGTGCCCTCGTGGCGAACCAGGTACTGTCGGTCCGCCACCGAATCGTCGGCGCTGGGGTCGCCATCTTCGACGAAGACCAGGGCCCCCGTCGGGCAAGCCTCGGTACAGGCCGGCGGCAGGCCTGCGTCGAGCCGCTCAATGCAGAGGTCGCACTTGTACGCCTTGCTGCCGTCCGCGGTCATCCGGATCGCCTGGAAGGGGCACGCCCGAAGACACTTCTTGGCCGCCTGGCAGTCGTCTGACAGCAGGACGGGCTCCGTCATCTCCCCGTCCCGTCCGAGCGCGTCGTGCGGACAGGCCTCTGCACACCACGGGTCCTCGCAATGCCGGCACTGATACGGGGCCGCCAGGTCGCCGGAGAGGTACCGAACGTGGACCCGCGGCTCAGGGCGCGGATCCTCCTGAAGCGCCCCCTCCAGCGTCTTGGACTCCGAGTGTGCCACCGCGCACGCCACCTCGCATGCCTTGCACGCGATACACCTGCTGAGATCTACCTGGATGATACCTCGCATGAGCTTTCCCCGCGGCCTTTCACGTGAATACGCGGTCGTCCCCAGGGGCGACCGCGCACTCAACCTGATGGAAGCTGTGGTGCTCTTTCGCCCCGTCTAGCCAGCCGCTGCGTCCTCAACTCCGTACATCATTGGCCTGAGCTTGAGGGCTTCTCGCTTCTCGTTTATGTGCTCGATCATCAGCCGGGCCGCCTTGACGGGATCGGCCTCGAAGGCCCAGCGGGCGCCGACGATCTTCTCGACGTCCTCGGTCACGAACTTGGTCAGGTTCGGCGCCCCCAGGACCGGCAGAGGGTCCGAGAAGACCGTGAAGATACCGGAAGCCACAACGTACCAGCCGATGGTGATGGCCTTCTCCGACATCCATTCCGGAGCGGCGCCGGCAACCGGCATGTCGCTGATATCATCGCCCAGGCCGCCCTCGGCCACCATCTGGGCGCAGGCGATGAGGATCCGGCTGTTGTCAACACACGAGCCAACGTGGAGCACGGGCGGGATGCCTACCGCCTCGCAGATCTCCTGGAGACCCTTGCCGGCCATCTCGAACGCAATCTCCGGCTGCAGTAGTTTCTCCCGCGCTGCGGCAATGGCGGAGCAGCCGGTTGACACGACCAAGACGTCGTTCTTGATGAGCTCCTTGATCATCTCGGTGTGGCCGTAACCCTCGCACTGCTTCGGGTTCTCACAGCCGACAACACCCGCCACACCACGCAGCCG
>CBFDAZ010000046.1:0-15282 GCA_965602825.1 uncultured bacterium | reverse complement strand
GCGCATGCCTGGCGACGGACGAGGCGGCGGCCTTCGACCCCGGCGACCACGCCTCAACCTTCGGCGGCAACTTCCTGGCCTGCGCGGCGGCCCTGGCGACCGTTGAGGCAATGGAGAAAGAGAGCGTCATCCAGAACGCCGCTGAACGCGGAGAACAGCTTGGCGCGGGTCTCGAGGAGCTGTGCGAGGCCTACGAGGGAGTAGCAAACGCGCGGGGGATGGGTCTTCTCCGGGCCTTCGATGTGCCTGAGGGGAAGGCAGCAGCCGTCCAGGAGGAGTGCTTCAAGCGTCGGCTGATCGTCATCGCCCTGGGGACTACCGGCATCCGGCTGGCCCCGCCGCTGACTGTGACGGAAGGGGATGTGGAGGAGGCGTTGGGCCGGCTGGGCGAGAGCGTACAGGCGATCGTGGGCTGAGGAGCCCGCTCCTGTGGGCCACCGCATGACTACTCGATCAGCAGCGGCGGTCCCGGGACGATCATGTGGACGACGAGCCACACGGTGAGGATGAAGCAGATTCCGAGGATCAGGCCGAAGGCGGCCGGCCGGTAGCCGCTGAAGGCCTTGTAGCCGGCGAACCGCACGACGGACACTTTCGCCAGCCAGCCGATCAGGATCGACAGCCAGTAACGGTCGATGGGCCAGCCCAGCCACGCCACGAAGCCCAGCGGGTGCCAGGGCCACCACAGGAAGCGCTGCCGCATCGCGACCAGGACCAGCGTCGTTCCCGCCCCGAGTGCCATCGCGCTCCAGTCCCCGATGGTCATTTCCTGCGGCGATTGGATTCGCCGCGCCAGCGTGTTCGTCGTCCCCAGCGACGAGCCGCTGGGCCACCAACCCAGCTTCGGCACACTCCAGTGGTAGATGGTGTAGACAGAGGCGAAGTGGCTCGCGATGATGGCCACCACGACTCCCGCATACATGCCCCAGAACACGAGCCGCCGGTCGAGTTCGCCGAGCTTGCCGAGCTTGAAGCCCTGGAACACGGCCGGCATGTTCATGGTGGCCGTGCTGCGGATCTGCGCCCAGCTCGTCATGGTCATCAGGGCTACGTTCTGCGCGCCGATACGCTTCACACCGGCGATCTCGAAGATCACGTCGTTGAGCCGGAAGGGGCTGGAATAGATGAACATGCCTGCTTCGCAGATCACTCGTGCGACGACCAGACTCACCAGAATGAACGCGACGTACATCGTGACCGCCCACGTCAGCGACATGCCGATCCGGGCACACCAGAACCAGATGAAGACCATGCCCACGATGAACCCGGGGGCTGCCACAGTGTGGATGGGCTCATCGGGCTGGGCCCGGCCGAACAGCGACCCCAGGCCGCCCTTGAAGGCCCCGGCCAGGTACTTCCTGGCGGACCAGATGAGTGCGACGGCCAGCAGCGCGTAGCCGCCCGTCGTCTGGAAGGCGAAGAAGTCCCAGTGGTTGGCGGTGAGACCGATACTCTCGCGGAAGAAGGTCTGGATGAGTCGCACCCAGTAGAAAAACCACAGGCTGAAGCCCACCTCGGCGGACAGCAGATAGGCAATCCCGATCATCTCAGGATAGATGTGCATGGGCAGACCGTTGAAGACCCGGGCGGGCCCTTCGGCGAAGATCACTGCCCCGCGCTTCTGCAGGTCCAGATTGGGGATGGTCGGGAAGTAAGTATGGAGGCCCTTCATGATGTACAGGGCCGTCGTCGCCGCGAAGCAGACCCACAGCATCCGGTTACGGAATACCGAGGCGGCGGGCGCCGAATCCGGGGCCACGAGCTCAGCCGGCACAGCCGTGAGTGGATACAGGACCTTCTCCTGGTCCTCCCAGCGACGGGCCATCAACGCCGAGAAACACAGCACGACCCAGTAGAGAGCGAAGTAGAACGGCGTCCACACCAGGAGCGGCCGGATCCACTGCCCGTACGGAACGCTGGCCCCCGGCGGGACCCCCTCGAAGGCCCAGCGGATGATCGGGTCGCCCCGGTCCGTGGACGGGACGAGGTATGGGTTGAGGTCCTCCAGGTAGATGCTGGGGCTCGCAATGTCAGGCGTTGCGTAGTAGACGATGCCAATCTGGTTGAGGTAGACGTGCTGGGAGTACTCCTGCCCGGGGATGGCGCCGATCGCCATCAGCATGGCGAAGATCAGCAGGCTGTGCTTGCGGCGGAGTCCCTGCCAGTTCAGAGCGCGCCGGAGGAGTGCTGTGAGGATGACCAACAGCAGCAGAACCGTCAGCGCGCCGCGCGGCAAGTAGCCTGTCCCGATGATCTCGTACCGCAGCAACACCGAGAAGCAGCCGGCAACGGTGAACGCGGCTACGATGATCAGGCCCAGTATAAGTGCACGGCCACCGCGAGAAGCCTCCATCGCGGGGGCCGTTGATGATCCAGTCGCCATACGCTCCGCATTTCGTCTCCTGTGCCCGTGCGTCCTTCAACCAGGGCCACCTGGGACATGGCACGCCCCAGTGGCGCGTCAGAGGGATTCGGCACTCGCCCAGCCAAAGACTCGGCGGTGCGTGCTCTCAGCCAAGGAGGATTGGGATGACAGCCAGTAACCACCTGCGCCCCCACCGTGGCATCGGTACGGGCTCCGTTACGCCACCGATCCCGGACCTGACCGAGTACCACGTTGTCCTGGAGCCCGAGCACGACGAGTGTGATTGGTGGGCCGGCGCGCCCAGCGTCGCGATGGGGCGCGACGGAACGGTATGGCTAGCCTGTCGGATGCGCGAGGCGAACTCCGCACGGGGCGAGCGCGGGTACGCCATCTCGATCCTGCGCAGCCAGGACGCCTACCACTTCGACCACGTCCATACCATCCACCGGGATGATCTGGAGACTGTTTCGGTCGAGCGCCCGGCGCTCCTTGTTGACCCGTTCACCGGCCACTTCAAGCTCTACATCTGCCGCGCTGGGAAGCCGCAGCCTGGTGGATGGCGAGTGGACAAGCTCGACGATGTCGACGACCCGACGCACTTCGACCCCGCGACCGCCCGCGCCGTGGTGACTGCACCGGCCTACAGCGCACTGGGACGCGGCGTGAAGGATCCATTCGTCATCAACATCGGCGGCCTCTACTACATGTACGTCATCGCCTACGGATTCATCCGAGGCTCACGCGAGCTGCCTTACCTGTTCACCTCGATCGACGGAGAGGAATGGCGCTACGGGGGTGGGCCCGTCCTGGCACCCGGGGGCTGGCACGATTTCTTCACCCGGCCTGCACTGATCATGCCACTCGGGGGCGTGTATGCCTTCTACTACGAAGGCTCCTCATCGGAGTGGTTTGACCCGCCGTACAACATCCAGGGGGGTGTTGCGGTCACTCACGACATGAGGACAGCCGTCGACCTGACCCCCGATCGGCCGTTGTTCGCCTCGCCGACGCCCGGCCGTTACCACACCGCGAGATACACGGACTACCTCTGCCTGGCGGATCGTGTCATCTTCTACTACGAGGCAGCCCGGCCAAACGATAGCTTCGAGCTCCGCGCAACGACGGTGATGCTCTGACACGTCCCGGGCGGCTGAGCGTCAGTCGCTGCCGCTGTTGGCCATGCGCAAGAGCAGCTCTGCGAGCAACCGCCGGCCTGCTTCCTCGGACGGAACGCGCAGCACGCCGCAGACCACTTCCCTTTGCCTGCAGATGATGCTCGGGCCGTAGAACGGATGCGTCACGCTGCGAGCCCTCGCGTCACCGATCGACGACCTCTCCCCCACCTCACCGCGCTTCCTGAGAAAACTCAGAACCTGCCAATAGGCCTGGCGCGCCTCGGTCGGGCTGTCTTTGGTCGTGAAGAAGAGCTTGCTCGGCTTATCGCCGCCCAGGTCGTAGTCCGCGATGAACCCGGCGCCCATGAAGTCGTGTGCCAGCAGGTCCGACCCCTCGTAACGTTCGGAGCCGGCTACCAGCCCCTGCTTCGGAAATGCGCGCAGAATGGCCGGCTGCTTCGCGTCGCCCGGCAGCGCTTTCGTCAGAACACGTACGATGTCTGCTTGTGCCTCTTTCACACTGCCGTCTTCCCGCGTGCCGTTCAGCTTGACGTAGTAGGGGCCCTTGTAGAAGCGGCAGGCCGGACCGGCGAAGTAGCCCTCGCTGCCGAGCTTCAGGAAGTCCAGTCCGGGTGCGCGCTCATTGCTGTAGATCCCGAAGGCGTCCAGGTGTTTGCCGAATTCGTAGACCTCGACCAGTATCTGTGTCTTCGGGTCGTCGTCCTTCTGCAGGGGATGCACGGTCAGTTCCCGGAAGTCATAACGGAGGTATCCGGGCGCTGCCCCGTTGATATGTTCGTAAAGGTCGTCCGGGCCGAAGGTGGACGGCTCGCCGCTCAGTTCCCAGCCCTCAGGTGCCGACTCCGGCGACAACACTCCGGGCGCTGTGGCCCAGCATACACTCGCCATGGTCGCGACAAGCACCATTGGTGTCAGCATTGTGCGTTTGTTCATGGTCCTCTCCCGAGTTGATCCGCCGGTGGGCAGCGACCGCGCGCGCCGTGATCCAGCGGTCAGGCCAGCAGGCGATGAGCCTCCAACAACCGCTCCTGCGTGTTCAGGCCATTCGGACACGCGCCCAGGCAGCGACCGGCACACCCGGCGCAGGCCGCCGCCGTCGCGTCCGGGGCCAGCTTTGCATACAGCCGGCGCGCCTCCCCCGGCATCTCGTAGCTCTCCGCGTACATGCGGTAGCGCATGATGTCGGCAATGGCGACAGGGCTCGGGCAAGCGGCCTCGCATGTGCCGCAATAGCGGCAATACGTCGCCACGAACTTCTCCCGGAACGCCTCCAAGGCCAGGCGCTCCCGGTCAGTGAGCGGCAGCCCTGCCGCGCTGGCATAGAGCTTGATCCCCTCGTAGTCCGTTATGCCCACGTTGACACTGTGGACCGCGTCCGACTCCAGCGCCCACTTCGCAGCGGCGAGGTCGAAGCTCTTCCCGGGTGCGAAGTCCGCTACGTCCTCCGGCTTGGCCCCAGCTTTCACCTTGAAGACGACTACCCCGAGCCCTTTGTCCTTGGCCTGGGCAATGACGTTGCTCGTCAGGTCGCCCTCGCCGAAGTTGTGCTTCAGACAGAGCATGTCAAAGCGGCCGTCGTTGATCGCATGTTCGCAGATCTGAGCACGGGCCCCCGCGTGTGAGCTCAGGCCGAGGAACGCGACCTTCCCGGCCGCCTTGGCCTCATCGAAGGCTTCGAAGATGGCCGGGTTCTGGAGTTGCTCGACCGTCTCCACCAGGCCGACGTGGATGATATCGACCCTCTCGGTCTGCAGCCGCTGCAAGCTCCCGGCGAGGCTGTCCAGGAGCTGCTCTTTGGTGGTCCCGGGCTTGGCTGACCATTTGGTCATCAGGATCATCTCGTCGCGCCGCTCCGCCATGACGCTCCCGATGGCGCGTTCAGCCGCCCCTTCCTGGTAGCTCGGGGCCGTGTCAATCAGGTTCATCCCAGCGTCCATGGCAGCCGACAGGAGATCGCTGTTGGAGAAGCCGTGGGAGCCGAAGCTGATCTCGCTGACCTCCAGCTCTGTCCGTCCCAACGTGCGCTTGGCGATCTTCGGGGCGGCCTGCCCCTGTGCGTCGGCGGCTCCGGTCAAGGCGCGGGCCAGCCCACCTCCCGCGAGGCCGGCACCCACAGCACCGAGTGTCGAACGACGAACGAACTCACGGCGGCCCATACCCGCTCGGTCCTGCTTGCTCCTGTCCATAATCACCCTCCCGCTCTGTGGCCCCCGATAGGGGCCTGTGTTCAAGGCGACCCGGACGCGTCACTCCTCGCGTCCCCACCGGCCGCGTGCGGTCTCGCGTCAGTCTTCCCGACGACTGGCCTCCATACGACACCAACACTCAACCCACGCCTTACGGGTCCCGGTGCTAGCCGAGAGCACCCTCGACCCGCAGACAGCGGTACTCGGCGATGCCCGCCAGAGATATGGTCAAGCGGTCGTTCTGATGGCTCCAGTCGACGGCAGTGTCGTCAAGTGCACTCACATCGCCAACGTACAGCGTCTGGGGGATCACGATCTCGATTCGCGCCAATCGGCGGACCCGCTCGTGAACGTAAGGGCTTTCCTCGGGCTTGTTCACCACGTGAATCGCTGCGCCCCGGGCGACTCGGTGAACGAGGATGCTGACATTACGAGGCGCCCGGACTCGGATTCGCTCGCCACCCAGCCAGCGCACGAACTCGCCGATGAGGTGCTCTGCCGCGGTGAAGGCCGGGCCGGGCCCTCCGGCGATGACTGGCCCAAGGCGTGCACCCACGTAAGCCGCCTTCCCTCCCCCGTGCATCCTCCACGCGATCGCCGGGCACTCCGTCTCCTCGTCCGTCACGCCAAGCCCGTGCCCCTTGCGTTGCGGGATGACGTGGGCCACCGGCTGCGCCGACGCCACTTGCACCGGGACATGCCCCGCGCTGGGAACCAGGCGGCCCGCGAGCGTCTCCAACGGCCCCTCGCCCACACGGACGTACGCGACGGCCTCGCCCCCGTCCACTGCGCCGGCTTCGTCGGAGCGAGACGCCCACCGCACGCCCAACATGTCCGCTGCAGCGAAGTCGCTGAGAGGCTCCCCCGAGGGGCCGAAGCCAGTCGCCTCCTCGACGAAGATCACCGCCCCGCCACTCCGCACGTACGCGTCAATGGCGGCCAGATTCCGTGGTTCGATGTAGGCGGTACCGGGCACGAGCAACACCCGGTAGCGCGAGAGGTCGCCGCTCGTGATCTGACGGTCCAGAACGAAGTCCCACAGGATGTGCTCCCGGGTGAGTGCCCCGCACCACGCCCTGGTCAGATCATCGCTCACGCGACCGGTAGCGTCCGACGAACTCCGCGAATGGAGAACCGCGGTCCGGGCGAACGACCCCTCGGCCTGCAGCCACTCCTCCTGGCCCTCGAACTGCGCCAGGAACTCGCCCAGATACCGAAGCCCGGAATCGTCTCCCTCGGAGGGCGGCAGCAGCGGCGACACACAGGGCCGACAGCCGCTCCCGATGACAAGGGCGGCCTTAACTCGCAGCTCCGCCGGCGGGCACGCCAGCCTCTCGAAGGGAATGGGGCTGTACTCTACCGAACACCACCCGCGCTTGCCGAGGGCGCGATGGTACGCCCCGAGCAGTTCGGCCTCGCCAAGGTCGTGTCCGGCGCCCCGCACGGCGAACTGGCTGTGGACGCCGTCCATCCAGTCTGCCACGTGTTCCGGGCGCCAGCCCAGTTCGTCAGCTCCCGCCGCCTCCCAGCCGACCCCGCTGAACGCGACCCGTAGGTCGCCCTTCAACGACTTGGCAGCCATGGCTGCCTGCCAGGCTAGCCGCTCCGTGCGTTCCAGCCGCCACGCCAAATAGCGCCTCTTCACCTCCCCGTCCCCCTCGACCCCGGATAGCTCCAGGCCCGTATCGCCGCGGAATGCCTCAACGCAACCATCGCAGCGGCAACCAACCATCAAGACGAAGTTGTCAATACAGATGCAGTCGGGCAGGTACTGCGCCACAAACTCCCGCAGCAACTCGTGGAAGTACTCTCTGTAACCTGTGTGCATGCAGAGCAGTTCAAGGCCCCGCCAATGAGCCGGCTTGCCATCAGGCCCCACCTGGCGCCATTCGGGCCGAGCGGCAGCGACCTGGGGGTTCGGGGCAGCGCTCAGGGAGAAGGCCAGTTGCAGACCGTGACGACGGGTGGCGTCGATGAACTCCGCCACATAGTCACGCCCGATCTCGTAGTCCGGGGGGAGCGGGCCGATCTCCGACGGGTAGTACGTATGGCCCTGCTCTGAGTGGACCTGCAGCTTGATCGCTGTCCCCCCTCCTGTCTGGACTTGCTCGCAGATCAGGTGGGGGTCCAGTTCGCAGCGAGATAGGTCGAACCGGGCCGGCTCAACGGCGTAGAGAACCACCCGTGAATCGTCCCACAACACCAAGGCCTCCCGTCTTCGGTAAGGTCACCCGTCTCCGTGCCGCTGGTTGCAGAAGCCTCAGTCCGCATCGGACAACGGTTCGCCGGCCCCGTCCTGCCCTGTCTGGCCCTCAACACTCGGATCGGCATCGAGCTCAAGCGGGTATGCCGGCGTGCCATACGGGATCGGCATCTTCAGCGGCTTCGCACGGCTCATCGAGGTGATGAGCCACTGGCCTCCCCTTCTCCGCAGCGTGAATGTCTGCACGTCATTGTGGCTGCGGTCCGCATACACCAGCTCCACGCGGAGCCGGGCCTCCCGGTCGTCGGCCCGGTCCTCCTGGACCAACACCCCTTTGACGGCCTCTCCCATGGCCTTGATCTGCTCCCGGAAGGCCCGCTCCCCCATTTCTCGGCTCGAGGTCGCCACTGTCTCCCGCAGGTCGGAGGTGAAGCAGGCCAGGTAACCCCGAACATCGCCCGCCTTGGCGCGCTGGAACAGATCGAACACAACGGTAGACGGCTTCTCCGGATCGGCACTGACAGCCGATGGTCCGCTCCGGTTCCGGATGCCGAGAACCAGCACGACTGCCCCCAGCACAAGGACCGTGGCGACCCCGGCGATGTGCTCCCTCTTCATGGTTCGTTCCTGATGACGGTCAGGTCCAGCGGGCTCCCGGCTTCGTCCGTGACGATCACCCGCATCTTGGGCAGGAGCCGCTCCATCGCCTCCACGTAGATGCGGGTGGCCGTCACCTCTCGCGCGTTAGCGTACTGCTTCCGGAGTTCACTGAAGTAGGCCGCATCCCCGGTAGCTTCATTCACTACCTTTACCTTGTACCCGTCGGCCTCGGCGGTCAGTCTCGCGGCCTTGCCTCGCGCTGTCGGCACGGCCTCGGCGGCATAGGCCTCCGCCTCGTTCATGATCCGGTGGTAGTCTTCCCTCGCACTGGCGACATCGTGGAAATCCGCCGCAACCTCCGCCGGAGGCTCGGCCGCGGGAATCGTGATCGACAGGATGCTGATGCCCATTTGCAGTCCGTTGAGCGAAGCCTGGGTCTCCTCCACCACGGCCGCCGCAATGGGGCCCTTCGCCCGGGCGAGGATGTCATCCACCTCGACCCCGGCCAGCACCCGCGCCATCGCGCGCTCGGCGACCACTGCGACAACCTGCCTCTCATCTTGGGCCCGGTACAGGAAATTGACGGGATCGCTGACAGTGTACTGGACCACCATGCCGACCTGCACGACGTTCTCGTCCCCGGTCAGAAAGCGCGCCGAGGCTGGGTCGGGCGTTGTCCCGACGGTCTGGTCGGCGGCCGTGAAGCCAACCGTCACTCGCCTGGGCTCAGCGACCCGCACGCGGGCCCGCCGGTCGATCGGCCATGGGAGGCAGTAGTGCAGCCCAGGGCCCACCGACCTCGGGAAGGCTCTCCCGAGCCTCCGTATGACCACGCGTTCAGCGGGGCGGACGGCGTACACCCCG
The DNA here is from genome assembly GCA_965602825.1 of uncultured bacterium. Classification (GTDB taxonomy): domain Bacteria; phylum Armatimonadota; class Zipacnadia; order Zipacnadales; family VGFC01; genus CBFDAZ01. The sequence goes on along the minus strand of CBFDAZ010000046.1, from coordinate 5,928 downwards.
CTGAGTAGGTACAACCCCACGACGCCAAGGACACAGCCGCGCACCAAACGCGCCGCTCGACCGCTGGGTTGGGATGTCGCTTCCCTCATGTGCCTCACCGGCTAGCCGCCCTGCCCCGGGTCATCAGTTACAGCAACTCCGAGTCCGCCGACAGGACAACCGTGGTGTCCTTGCCGAACATCGTCTCATAGGCCTGTAGCGTACGCACCATCTTGTAGAAACCCGGGTCAGCGGAGTGCGCCGCTGCATAGATCCGCGTTGCTTCTGCCTCACCCTCCCCCCTGGTCGCCTCAGCCGTCCTGTACGCTTCCGAGAGGATCCGATCGCGCTCCTTATCGGCTTCGGCCTTGATCTTCTCGGCCTCTTGCTGACCCTCGGCGCGGTATTTCTTGGCGATACGCTGGCGCTCCGCGCGCATTCGAGCGAAAACGCTCTCCAGGTTCTGCTCGGGGAAAACCAGCCTCTTCGTCCCGACACTCACGATCTCAATCCCGAAATTGTCGCGCGCCTTCGCCCGGCAATTCTCTGTGACACGCTGCATCATCGGCTCAAGCTGCACTTCCTCCGGTGTTGTCGAGATGACATCCGATAGATCGAGCTTCCCCAGTTGGGTGGCGACCTCAGACCACACTCGATCGTGAATCCGGCGCTTGGCCATCGCGACGTCCGCAACCGTCTCGAGATAACGTTTGGGCGCAACGATGCGCCAACAGACGTAGTTGTCGATCTGCAGCATCTTCTTGTCATGCGTCAGGAACGGAGACGGGCCGGGGTCGTACGTCTGGAGACGATTGTCAAGGCGCCAGATCCGGTCCCATGGCAGTTTCACGCCCGGTCCCGGGTGCGTTATCTCGGCGACCGGTCTACCGAAACGGGTGATCACAACGTGCTGGGTCTCGTCCACCGTGTAGACCGTGCGATAGGCGAGCAGAATGACAGCGGCAGCGATGGCGAGCCGGATCCAGTTCGGCCTACTCATTCCGTGCTGACCTCCGCGGGCGTGGTGAGCTGTGAAGGTGCTTGCTCAGACGGCGTCGTCCCGTTCCCGGTCGCGGCCGAGGAGGGGGCCGGCTGGGGAGCTGTTGCCGGTACGTCATGTTCAAGGTCCTCGAGCCTGTCAGGGGTCTCTTCCGGGAAGAGCGGCACCGCCTGTTGGGCTGGCGTCGGGCCTCCCTGCAGCTTCAGTCCGGCCGCATCCAGCAGCAGCATCTGGCGGCGACCCGCGCCTCTCCCATTCAACACGAGCTTCTCGCGGGGGGCCAGTGCCTTCTCAACCGCCTCCAGATGCAGGCGTATCTCGGTGACCTGCGGCGCCCTGCGATGGGCTGTCTCGACCGAACCGAACCTCTTCGCGTCCCCAGCGGCCCGGTCTATGCGCGTCCTCGACCACGCCTCCGCCTCGAGCTTCATGGCCTCCGCCCGACCCTTGGCCTGAGGCACCTGCTCGTTGGCGTAGGCCTCTGCCTGGTTGGCGACGGTCCGCTTCTCCTCCAGCGCGCTGGCCACTTCGCGGAACGCAGGCACCACCTGCATTGGGGGGTGCACATCCAGGAGGCGCACCTCGACGACCTCGATACCGGATTCGTATTGCTCGAACACCTGGCCGGCCACGTCGGCGATAGCCCGCTCCAGATCGGGCCGAGCGTCGGTGAGGACATCGTCCGCGGTGCCTCCCCCGATCACTTGCCTGACGGCGGACTCCGCCACGGCACGACAAAGAGCCGCTTCATCCGCTACGTGGAAGAGGTAGTCGTGGGGATTACCAATGCGGTACTGCACGGCGACGTTCACGTCGAGGACCGTCTCGTCCCCCGTGAGCCGAAGCGACTCATCGGTCTTCTTCTCGTAGGCCCCGGCCTCGTGCGGGTTCTCCCACTCATAGCCCCCCGCTTCCTCGCCTCCGGCCAGCGTGCGGTACCCAACCTCCACCGTACGCACCAGGTGGGGCTTCACCCGGCTCACCTTGTCAACCGGCCACGGCAATCGGTAATGCAGTCCCGGGCCCCGGGCCTCCCCACATTCAGCGCCCAAGCGCCGCACCACGACGACCTCTGCGGGTCCGACAGCGTAGATCCCTGACGCCATGTATCCGGCCACCAGTGCGACGGGCCCCCAGCGGGCCAGCCAGCCACGATGCGCCGCGGCCCGATCGCGAACCCACGTCCACCGCACTGCATGCAGCCCGCGGCCGACCGAGGCCAGGCTACCGGCAATCCGGTCCCTCAACTGCCCCAGGCGGCCTCGCTCCTCCAGCCTGCCGGCTGTCAGCAGACGCAGGGAGTTGCCGCAGACGAGCAGCGACGCGATCTGGTGGTAGACGGCTGCGCCGACGGGCCCAATAATCCCTCGCGCGCTCAGCAGGACCCCGATGCCGTTGAACAGCAGGGCGAACCAGACCACGTTCGTGGCGATGGTCGCCATCGTGCGCCGCGAGAAGCGAATAAGCTGGGGTATGCGTCGGAGATCTGAAGTGGCCAGCACGACGTCCGCCGCGTCAACCGTGATATCGGTCGCCACGTCGCCCATGGCGACGCCAACCGTCGCCGTGGCCAATGCCGGCGCGTCGTTGACGCCATCCCCGACCGCCATAACGGTCCGGCCGCTCTGCTCCAGGTCGCGGATGACCTGGGCCTTCTGCTCAGGCAACAGGTCGGCCTGGTGCCGACGGATCCCCGTTGCCTGCCGCACCGATCGGGCTGCCCGTTCGTGGTCCCCGGTGAGCAGGAGGGTTTCCTCGATGCCCGCCTCGTGCAGGTCGGCGAGCGTCTCAGCGGCCTTGGCCCGAGGTGGGTCCTCCGCAGCGATGAAGCCCAGCGCCTCGCCCTCAACTGCACAGAAGGCCAGCATCGCCCCGCGAGCCTCGTACTCGCTCGCTGCGTCCTCTAACTCGTCCAGTCCGCGGACACCAGCCTCCCGCAGGAAGCTGGCCTTCCCGACAGCAACCTTCCGGCCTCGGACAACGGCGGTGACGCCCGCGCCCGGGACTGCCTGGAACTCACCGGGCTCGTCAGCCGCGACGCCTCGCTCGGCCGCATGCGCGACGATCAGCCGTCCCAGGCCGTGTTCAGACGACTTCTCCGCTGAGGCCGCGTGGAGGAGCATGTCCTCCACAGCCATCTCGCCCGTCGCCACGGCCGCAACTGCCTTGGGCTCGCCGGTCGTGACCGTGCCTGTCTTGTCGAAAGCCACGGTGTCCACCGACGCCAGGGCCTCCAGGTGGCTCCCGCCCCGGATGAGAATCCCCTCGCGAGCCAGGCGGCCGATTGCCGCCACGACCGCCGTTGGGGTGGCCAGGACAAGCGCGCAGGGACACGCGACAACCAGGACTGCGACGGCACGTACCGGCTCTCTGGTAACAATGTACGTCGCCGCCGCGGCCGCCAGCACAATTGGCACAAACCAGACTGCCCAACGGTCGGCTCGGCGCTGCGCAGCACCCTTCTCCTCGCGTGCCTGCTCCACCAGTTGGCCGATGCGAGCCAGGGTCGTGTCCTCGCCGACGCGGGTTACCTCGATATCCAGCGCCCCGCCCTCATTCGAGGTCCCCGCGTGGACCTCGTCACCGGGGCTTTTCGAGGCGGCCATCGGTTCGCCGGTGATGGTTGCCTCGTTGACCGAGGACGTGCCCGACAAGACCATACCGTCCACGGGCACCCGCTCTCCCGGACGAACCACAACCACATCCCCGGGGACGACTGCCGCCACCGGCACCTCCTCTTCCACTGCCGCCCGGCGAACACGCGCGGTGTCTGGGGCCATGTCGATGATGCGATGGATTGACCGCTCCGTCCGGTCAACGGCGAAGTCCTCCAGGGCTTCGCCGACGAGCATGATGAAGATGACCTCAGCCGCAGCGAATTCCTCGCCAATGACCAGGGCCGCCACCGCGGCAATGGCGACCGCCAAGTCGGCCGAAACACGAAGGTGCAGGAGGCCGCTGATCGCTTCGTAGAAGATCCGGTAGCCGCCAATGAGCACCAGCAACGCGATCGGGTTGACGCCGTATACCGCTCTGACTGCCAGCCAGTCGCGGCAGAACCAGCACGCCAGGAGCAGGCCCCCGAACCCACCGATGTGGACGAACTTGAGCCACGCAGGGCGGCCCTCGTGGCTGTGCTCGTCAGACACGGAGATCTCCTATCTCACGCTGGCTGCCATCCGGGCTGCGATCCTCGCCCGAGATGGTGACGTGGTATCTTCAAGTCAAGGGGAGCTGATTCCTCTTGTGGAGAACCAACAGGGGTGTAGTCGCTTACCGCCAGCCCGCGTCGGAAGCCTTGGTATACCCCGCGGACCCTCACGACCGGTCGCAGTACCTGCCACTTTCCGCTTCCGTGCCGAGATGCGCAGGTTTTCGCAGTTCACGTGACGAAGCACTGCTGCGACTGTCCAATGGTTCAGCGAACGACGGAAGTGGCTACTCTGATATGGGTAGCCCCTGTGTGGATCTCTGGTGCATGTGAAATGGATGGGGGGATAAGCGTGTTCGGGAAGCGTCTGCGATGGGAACTCGTTGCGACGGTCGTCTACAGTGCTGCAGTCGTGTTGTTGCCCGCGGCCATAGCCCAAGATGAGCCGGACAAGTCGCTGGACCTGATCACCCGTGTGCTGGATCGCGAGAAGCAATTCCACGACATCCGCGGCTTCGTGGATCATCCGGTCTACCGGTCGCAGGCACGCGTGGATCTCCTTCAGTCATTGGTGGATGGGAGGGCGGGTCAGGGGGATTGGTACCCGTATGACGTGGGAGAGTGGACGCGCCACATGGCGCGCTTCCTCATTGCGGACGAGAAGGCCCGGTGGGAGGCTGTCGCGATCAAGAACGGGCCGAACGTGTGGGGTCTCGATCCGGCTCTTGACGCCCGGCTGTGGTTGCGTACGCCGGTCCAGGATGACCCGTTGCTCGGCGATCGGCTCCGAGCGATTGTGGTGAGGGATGGGCGGCGAGAACTCAGCTACGTGAACGCGCTCGGCATGGGCACCGTCAGGCCTCAGGACCATGTGGTGCCCGCGGTGCGCCAGCCGCCGTTCGCCTGGTTACTGGGTTTCGGCTACCTGACGGAGACCTACGGCGAGAGGCTCAAGCGGCTGTACGACGCCGCGAACGCCGGGGACGACAAGGCCGAGGACCTGAGCTTCGCGTACGTTGGTGAAGACGCGGTGGGCGAAGTGGTGTGCCACAAGCTCGTCTTCACGGCAGACCGGCCAACCTCCGCGTCGGTGACGGAGACTTGGGTGTCCGAGGACTACGGCTACGCAGTCGTTCAGATGCGCAGGCGAGTCGACATGAAGGACCCCAAGCAGACGGGGGACGGCAGCCTGTTCACCTCGTCTGGCTATCGAGAGGTGGCGCCAGGCCTGTGGCTCCCGCATCGAGTGGTGCGTCAGGAGTACAAATACAATCCGAACATCGACGAGCCGTGGCGGGAGACGGAGGCCGCCACGTTCTACGACTTGCGGGCCAATGTGGGCACGACAGAGGCTGACTTCCAGTATGAGTTTCCGCTCGGCACGTTCATAGGCGACCAGCAGAAGCTGTACCAGTCAAGCGTGCCGGCAGATATCCGCAGCGTGGCAGGGCGCGAGTCCACAGCTGGGCCGCCGCGCGAGGATCCTCCGCCTCTGGACCCCTTCCTCACGGGCAAGTAGGCATAAGCTGGCGCGGCGTGGGGTGTTCATTCGGCCCCGAGAGCACCACCTTCCGCCCCTCGGGAACAAAGAAGGCTTTCGCCTGCCCTCGTTGAACAAGGGCCTCGATCCGGTTTCAGCGGGAGGTCCACCATGCCGCGAGAACTCGTCGCCGTCGCCCCACATCAGCCGGTCATCCGCGAATACGAAGATGCCCCCCTGACGGGTGACCAGATCCGACTGAGGACCGAACTCGCGGCCCCCAAACACGGCACCGAACTGGCGCTGTATCGCGGGATG
>CBFDAZ010000045.1:0-15558 GCA_965602825.1 uncultured bacterium | reverse complement strand
TGCATCGTGTGGAACAACGCCACCGGCTCCTTCCTCAACGACCAGCAGAGGGCCGGCCTCCTCAAGTACGTCCGCGACGGCGGCGGCTTCGTCGGCATCCACGCCGCCACCGACAGCCACTACGATTGGCCGGAGTACCCCTCCCTCGTAGGCGGCTGGTTCGACGGGCATCCGTGGCACGAGCAGGTCACCATCCGCGTCGAGGTCCCCGATCACCCCGCCTGCCAGCCGGTGGACAAGCCATGGGTCATCACCGACGAGATCTACCAGCAGCGCGACTGGTCCCGTGACGAGGTCTGCGTGCTGATGAGCCTCGACCCCAACGGCACCGACTTCACCAAGCAGGGCATGAAGCGCAAGGACGGAGACTACGGGATCGCCTGGTGCAAGCAGTTCGGTAATGGCCGCAGCTTCTACACGGCCCTCGGCCACCGGAACGAGGTCTTCGACAATCCCATGTTCCAGAAGCACCTGCTCAACGGTATCCTGTGGGCAATGGGCGAGTTGGAGGGCACCTGCGAGCCACACCCCAAGCCGGAGTAGGTGGGTGGCGGGTCAGAAGACCCGCCGGCACGAACGACTGTGGGGTCTGAGACGCAGTCTGTCAACCCATCGCGGGAGATTCCCTCATGTCATCCAAGATCACACGCCGCCGCTTCGTTCAGGCCGGCGCCATCGCGGCAACGGCCGTTGCTGCCGGCAACCCACGCGTCCCCGCCGCCGATGAGCCCATCCGCCTCGGCTTCATCGGCATCGCTAACCGCGGCGGCCAACTGCTGAACGCGACGTTGCCGAACCAGGACGTCGAGGTCGTCGCGCTCTGTGATGTCTACCAACCGCAGCTCGACAAGTGGGGGGAGAAGCTCGGCGGCGATGTCGCGACCTACCGCGACTTCCGCGAGATGCTCGCGCGGGAAGACCTCGATGCCGTGGTCATCGCCACTCCCGACCACTGGCATGCCGTCCAGACGATTTCCGCCTGCGAGGCGGGGAAGGATGTATACGTGGAGAAGCCGTTGTCGATCACGGTGCGCGAAGGCCGGGCGATGGTCGAGGCGGCCCGGCGCAACGAACGCATCGTCCAGGTCGGCACCCACCGGCGCTCCTCGACGCTGTACCCCCAACTCCGGAAGCTGATTGCCGATGGCACCATCGGCAAGGTGACCGTCGCCCGCTGCTACCGCATTAGCAACATGATCCCCAACGGCATCGGCATCGCCGAGGATCGCGACCCGCCCGAGGGCCTCGACTGGGACATGTGGCTCGGCCCGCGGCCGAAGCGCCCGTTCAACCCCACCATCGCCCCCTACAAGTTCCGCTGGCACCAACTCTACTCGTCACAGGTCGCTAACTGGGGCATCCACTACCTCGACCTGATCCGCTGGATGCTGGACGAGACGGCGCCCACCTCCATCGTCGCCCTCGGCGGGCAGTACGCCGTGAAGGACATGCGCGACATCCCGGACACGATGGAGGCGGTCTTCGAGCTGCCGTCCGGCTGCCTGGTGATCTTCGGGCAGTACGAGGCCAGCGGCAACCCAGCCATGCGCAGCGGCGAGATCGAGCTGCGCGGGACGCTGGGCACCGTCTACGCCAGCGCCGGCAGTTTCGAGATCCTACCCGAGCGCGCCGGCCAGTTCGGCAAGCCCGAGCCCCTCGCCGAGGCCCGTACCGTGAAGTCCAGCGACGGCGACATCACCAGGCAACACATCCGCAACTTCCTCGACTGCATCCGCTCCCGCGAGAAACCGAATGCCGATGTCGAAGATGGCCACCGTTCCACGACGTTCTCGCTGCTCGCCAACATCTCTCTAGCCACCAGGTCCCGCCTCGAATGGGACGCGAAGAAAGAGCGCATCACCAGCCCCGAACCCGCCAACAAGCTGCTGCACTACAAGTACCGGGAGCCGTGGAAGTTGGGGTAACGTTCCGGACGCAGGCTATCCGCTCATCCCCCGACGGAGATCGCTGGCGCCCCCCACGCCGCGTTGTCCCTCACCGTGTTGTCCTTCGGCCCGGCATCGGTGATCAGCCTCAGGCGGATCGCCTTGCCGACGAACGCTGAAAGGTCCACCTCAAAGGGCTCCCATCCCTGCCCGACGACCATCCGCGACAGCAACTCCCTCTCCTCGCCGTCTTCAGTCGCAACGGTTACCTTCATAACCACGCCGTCCGAGTCCGCGTTGTTGGCGAAGAGGGAAGTGAAGCCTCGCAGGCGGATGGGCTGATCGGTGTCCGGCAACTGCAGCCGGTACTCCCCGCTGACGAAGCCGACGGCTCCGTAGTATGGTGGGTGAGTGAGAATGGCGATCTTCGACTCTTCGCCCACCGTGGTCATCCCGAAGTCGAAGCGCGCCCGCGGGTCCTCCGACCATCGGCGGAACGTCCCCTGGCTGCCGTCGCGCGCGTGCCACGTCTTCAGCAGGGAGTCGCCGTGGAGTGCCAGCGGAACCCGCGTCCCCGGTTCGCCACCGACCACAATCAGCCGGCGAAGGTGGCCGGGCTGCTCACGGCGCGCCAGCAAGTCCGTGTCATCGATGGGCTGCAGGTCCAGGTGCGGAGCAGCGTCTCCCCACGCCTGCACGATCATGTCCACCACCCGCCGGTAGACCTCCCGCCAACCGGTCAGCTCATCGCTGAGCTCGATGGCCTCATCCAGCTCCAGACGCGCCGCCTCCAGGATCGCGTGCGAGCTCCGATGATCACCCTCGACGATACCCGACAGGTGTCCTTCGCCGAGCGCGAACGGTGCGGCACAGCCATCGAACTTCGAGGGATCGACGAGGTCGCGAACCGCCGCGGGCCAGTCCGCGTAGGCGTCTGCCGAGCAGGCCAGAGCGCAGTACGGCAAGACGCCATTGTCTTCGTGGTAGTCGTCTGCCGACCGACGGAACTGCTGGGCGGCATCTTCCTCGACACCGTACTCGTCCAGGTACCGCTGCCAGAGCATGTCGGCGAAGACGATCTGGAGTTGGCCGTAGCTTCGGACGCCCGTTCCCTTCTCGCACGCGTCGGCCATCCCCGGCCGCTTGTCCCACCAGACTTTCGCCGGTTGGTGGCAGAAGTAGTCCGACAGCAGATGGCTGATGTAGCCGGCCGCAAAGGCCACCGACACCTCCCGCAGTTCGGGGTCGGGCGGACGGTAAAGCTGAATGTCGTGTGCCGCAACCTCCTCCGCCGCCACTGAATAGTCCACCGCGTAAGCGTCCCTCAGCAGCGCGGTGAAGTAGGGCTGCGCGGCCGCCAGGTCAAAGCGTTCCGGATGCTCGTAATCCACCTCAAACAGGGGGAACCAGTGCGAGAATCGGTACTCGCGTATTGCCTGCACCACGTCCGGCCCCTCGGCTCCCTGGCATACGATCCACCGGTACTTGTGCAGAACCTGTGCGAGGCGCTGCGCGTCCGGATCACTCTCTTGCCTGAGCTTGCCGATACTCGCCAGCGCCACGAAGATGTGCCCACCGCCACTGCAAGCGTGCGTGGGCAGAGGAAACGCCAGGAGAACTGCCGTCAGGAGCACGCGCCGCATGATCCCTCCTTTCCGACATCCGCGTCCGGACACCTGCCCCAGACATCCGTGGCGCAGGCTTCCAGCCTGCGGCCGTTCGGGGGCCTCCCGAGGAAGATCGAACCGTTCGCCGTCGAACTGCATGGTAAGGGGTAGAGCGCACTCGCATCCGGTTCGAAGGGATGTCCCGGACTCTCATGCACTCGGCTGAGGCGGCAGGAACCAGCGCGAAGACCGTCCCCGACACGCGCCTGTACCTGAGGCTGGTGGACCGCTATCACGCGCGAGTCTACGACCACCTGTGCTGGCTCTGTCGCGACGAGGGTCTCGCGGAAGACCTGACTGCGGAGACATTCCTGCGTCTGTGGCAGCATCCCCCTGATCCGGGCAAATCGGGATCGCTTAAGGCGTACGTCTTCAAGGCGGCGCTGAACCAGTACCGCCAGCACCTCCGCGGTCGCGGCGCTGACCTCGTCGCTATCGAGAATGCGGGAGACTCCCTCACCGATCCGGCGGACGAACCGCCTCTGGCCCTCGAACGAGGGGCGCTCCGCCGTGGCGTCCGGGAGGCCGTAGAGAAGCTCCCCGAGATCCACCGGGCTGTCGTGCTGCTCCACAGCCTCGAAGGCCTCACGCTGGCTGAGGTGGGCGAGGCGCTGGACGTTCCCGTCGGCACCGCCAAGTCGCGATTGTCAGCGGCCTTCGCGATGCTCCGACGATCGCTGCGAGAGTGGAAGGAGGACGAGGATGGACTGCGCTGACTTCAGAGAGTCGTTGTTCGGGCCGCTCGACCTTCGAACGCGCTTGGCCCGCCTCCTGCATACAGCTACGTGTGCTGGATGCCGAACGAAGGCTCATGAGATAGGGGAGATTGGCAGGGCCATCCGCGCCCTGCCCAGACACTCGACACCCGACGGCCTCCGCGAGCGCCTCATTCGGACGGCAGCCGAGCAGGGAACTGCCCCCCGGCCCCGCCGTTTCGCCTGGAGCCAGGTGCTCGTGGTGGCCGCCACGCTGCTGATCCTGAGCGCGATCCTCTACCCGGTGATCAACTTGGTGAGGCACGAGGAGGCAAGCGATGAGCAGGACGCTGCCTCGGCCTTGACCTGCCTCAGCAACCTGAAACAGCTTGGACTGGCCTTCTTGATGTACGCCCAGGACAACGATGAACGTCTGCCCGCGGCAGGGAACTGGCCGACAGCGATTGCGCCCCATCTGGGTATGCCGGAAGACGGCCCGCTGTTCTTCTGCCCCGAGGACACCGACCCGACCCACTGGCCGAGTTACGCCATGGCTCCCGGGCTGTCCCAAACGAACCTGGAGTCCGTGCGCCGTCCGGTCGTGCATGCCTTGCTCTATGACGCCGAAGCGGACGGCCCATTTGCCCGACGGCATATCGCGGCGACCGGCGCTCGTGGGGGCAATGCCGTCTATGTGGACGGGCACGCCGCGTTCTCCCCCGCCGCTCCCCTGGGGGTGCCCGGTCACTTGCCGGGCCCGTGAGCCGTCAGGGCTCGGGCGCACAAGCCAAGACCGGGGGCCGGCGTCATTCCTCCGCCCCTCGCGTGTCAAACTCCACCTGCCGCAGAAGCTGCTTCATGAACTCGAGCTCATAGACGTACTGGCCGTCCGCCGCCAGGTCCGTGGTCTCGTGCGGGTCCCAGGCCATGCTGTACAGCTCCTCCGCGGGCTTGAACTTGGCGTCGGCAAGGTAGCGGATGTACCTGCAACCGCAGGTTCGCGCGTCTCCGATCCTCGCAGCTCGTCAGCCTCCGGTTCCCCGCCAGCCTGTATGGTCCCTACTCCTCCCAGGATTCCGTAGCCGTTCGCAGGTCAAGTTCGCTCCCATGTGGCGTGGCTTGCAGGACGCCGGCACCGGAGTGCCGAAAGCACCGGCCACCGGCGCGCTGTCGGAGAGCCGTCTCGGAGGAACACCCCACCCGGGCAGCGTTATTCCATAGCGGACCAAAGCCGCGACCGTGTGCGGCCTCACTCGAACAGGTAGCCCCATGTCCGTACTTCGCTTATTGCTGCGTGAGATCCAGTACCGCAAGCTCAACTTCCTGTTGGGGCTTGTCTCGGTCACCGCTGCCGTCTCCCTTCCCGTTGCCGTCCTGACCATGTGTGAGGCCGCCGACCGCGAGATCACCAGGCTCATGCGCAACATGGGCTTCAACGTCGTCATCGTGCCGGCCGACACCGACATGGGCGACTTCTGGAGCCAGCACTACGCGACCGGCGACATGCCCGAGGAGTACGTCCATCGTGTGAGCGAGTCCAAAGCCCTAACGATCCGCCACCTCGTGGCGCGTGTCCAGCGGCGCATCGAGTGGCGTGGGCGCAAGGTACTGCTCACGGGCGTCTTGCCGGAGATAGGGATGAAGTATCTGTCGCCCAAGTCCAAGATGGGGCTCGAGGTCGCCGAGGGCAAGGCGCTGCTGGGCTACGAGCTCGGTGCGAGCACGGGCGTGAAGTCCGGTGATACCATTGAGCTGGAGCATGAGGGGAGGAAGCGAAGCTACGTCGTCGACAAGTGCCTCGATGAACAGGGCAGCATTGACGACGTCCGCATCTACACGCATCTCCGCGACGCACAGGCCCTTCTGAACATGGAAGGCCGGATCAGCGATATCCAGGCTCTGAGCTGCTACTGCCGGGAATCGGCCCTCCCCAAGCTGCGCGAAGACCTGACAAAAGAGCTGCCTGACACCAAGGTGACCGAGCTCCACACCATGGCTCTCGCACGGGCCGAGACCCGGGGCATGATCGAGCGATACGCCTCCTTCCTCATCCCGGCCATCGTCGTGATCTGCGCCATCTGGGTCGGTCTGTTGGCCCTGGGCAACGTCCGCGAGCGCCGAGCCGAAATCGGCATCATGCGCGCCATCGGTGTGGGATCGGGCCGAGTCGGCGCGCTGTTCCTGGGCAAAGCGATCGTCGTCGGACTGGTTGGAGCAGCCATCGGCTTCCCCTTGGGCTCGTGGATCGCCCTGCGGATCGGGCCGAAGGTCTTCCCCGTGACGGCGGCCAAGATCGACCCCGCGATGCACCTTCTGTGGTGGTCGCTCATCGCCGCCCCGCTGCTCTGCGCTATCGCCAGCTACCTGCCGACCGTTGTGGCTGTGACCCAGGATCCCGCCGAGGTGCTGCGGGAAGAGTAGATCATGATTGCCCTCGAGAACGTCAGCAAGGTCTACCGCACGCGCGACGGCGACGTCCGTGCGCTCGATGATGTCAGCCTCACCGTCCAGGCCGGGGAGTTCGTGACGGTGCGCGGTCCGAGCGGTTGCGGCAAGAGCAGCGTCCTCCTGACTGTTGCAGGCATGGCGCGGCCGACGTCCGGCAAGGTGATACTGGACGGCGAAGACATCTATAGCTTGCCTCCGAGACGCCGGGCGGCGGTGCGGGCCGAGAAGGTCGGCTTCGTCTTCCAGATGTTCCACCTCGTCCCTTACCTCAGTGTCTGGGAGAACGTGTTGGTGCCCACGCTGGCCGGCGTGCGAGCGGAACGGACAGCCGCGCGCGATATGGTGGAGCGCCTGGGTCTCTCAGACCGGCTGAATCACAGGCCGCCCGAGTTGAGCACCGGCGAGAGGCAGCGCGTCGCGCTGGCGAGAGCCCTGCTCACCCAGCCCAGGCTCATCCTCGCCGACGAGCCAACCGGCAACCTCGACCCCGAGAACGCACAGCAGGTCATGGAGTACCTCGCGCACTTCCACGCCGAGGGTGGGACGGTGCTTCTGGTTACCCACCACCAACTGGCTGATCAATACGCGCAGAAGACCGTTCGTCTCGATCGCGGCCGGGTCGTCGACGAGGCCTGAGAGCGGGAAGGACCGCAGCATGGGCCGGACGCCTCTCCACGCAGGCCGGGCCGGCGTTACGCTGGCCGTAATGGCCCTTCCCGTCTCGATGGGGTTCGGCTGTCCCTACGCGATCCGCGATGCGGGCTTCATTGTGCGGGACCCCTCTCCCTACCACTTGTACCTCTGCGTCAACGACCGGACGCCTGAACGCGAACACCTGGATGACCGGCTGGCAGCCTCGGCTACCGAGTTCCTCGCCGACTCCAACGTAGAGGCGGAGGTCGTGAACCTTGACCGCCAGCCGGATCACCAGGCGGCAGCAGCCCTCGCCTCACTGAGTATCCGGGAACTGCCGGCCGCCGTGTTGGTCTCACCACTTAGGGAAGCAGTCCGCATTCGGGGTCTGGCCATGGATCACGCGCCCGACGAAGCTCTGCGTGCCGTCCTCGCCGCCTCGGTCGCCTCCCCGAGGCGGGAGGAACTCAAGGAGCACATTACCGAGCACTGGTGCCTTATGGTTCTCGCCGAGGGAACCGATGCCAAAGCGAACGAGCGCGCCCGGGCCGCCGCACAGGCGGCGGCGGAGCAGGCGGTTGGCATGTCCACCGAGCTCGGCCAGACCATCGAAGCACCCCCCCGCCTGCTGCGCCTACCGGCCGATGACCCCGGCGAAGCCGTGCTGCTTGCCGCCCTGGGGTTGCGCGAGGGCGACCCGGCCGATCCGCGGCTCGCCGTTGTGTTCGGCACGGGGCGTCGGCTGGGCCCAGTGCTTCGCGGCGCCGAGATCGCCGAGCGATCGGTGCTCGCATACCTGGAAACCCTCGGCCGGAGCTGCGCCTGTACGAGCGACCCGAGTGAACTGCTGGGGCCTTCGGTGCCGTTGGTCTGGGATGCGGAGATCCGGGCTCGAGTTCGGGATTCGCTTGGCTTCGATCCGGAGAAGCCCGAGGTGCGAATGGTCCTCGCTGGCGTCTGGCAGAGCCAGATGGTGCCGGGGGCTGGCGAGACAAGACCGTTCGGTAGTGCTGATGAGTACGTGGAGTTCCCTGTGGAAGTTGGACCGGAGCCTCTGCCCTTGGCAGGCGCTGACACCGAACGCCCCCCAGCCAAGGCCTCCCTCGGCCGGCAAGCGGCCCGCGCACTGATCGCCGCTTTCGCCGTCATGTTCGTGGTCGTTGTGGCAGTGGGGGCTGTGGTGTTTCTTCGGCGCGCCAGATCCCCAGACTGAGTTGTCGCGGATGCTGGGTGGATGGGAGTCCGTTCCGCCGCGCCGGGAGCGGGCGATCCCACACCCTAGACCATCCTCCGCGGCCATTGATCGAGAGCGAGGTAGGGGCGCGATTCATCGCGCCCGCAAGCCGTTGCCGTTGCATCTGTCCCGACAGCCGTGAGGTGGTGGGCCGTGTACGAGGGTCCCGCCGGCGCGGGACCCGATGGGGTGGCTCCGTCCCCTCGGTCTCTACATCATCCGCTGTGAGCCGCACTACATGCGGGAAGCCCCTTCGGTCGTTGCTCCCAATCGCCACGCAATCGACCGCCTCCCACGGGAAGGTCATCTCATCGAACACGTAAGTCCAGTGCCGGAACGGCTCCTGGAAGTCGAGGTTGTCGTGATGGTAGTGGCCGTCCTTCGTCCTGACCGCCAGGAAGGGCTGCGGCCCGAAGATCGGTTCGCTTGCCGTGACCGATAGCACCTGCGTGCCGCCCGCGCTGCCCGGGCCCAGACGGGCGGACAGCACGTTGCCCGCCGGCTCCACACACTCCCCGAACAGCACCCGGTTCATTGCCTCCCGGGCTTCGCCGTGGACATAGCGGACATCGGGATAGTCCGGTGTCACACGTCTCAGCAGCTCACGCACGTAGTCCACGTCCTTCGCCATGTCGCGGAAGTCGTGGTCGGTGAAGGCCATCAGCGTCGGCCCCTCGTTCCGCGCCCGCTCGAAGGCCTTCCGGACCTCCGCTTCGTCCAGCAGAGCGTAGCGCGTACCGACATTCAGGCAGCGCGCGATGTGCCGCCGGCAGTTGCCCGGCACCTGGTAGTCATCGTGGTCGGGACGGTAGATCGACCAATCGCGCGGCGCACGTCGCCAGTCCCCGAGGCGCCCCTGGCCCACGTCCCCCTGGTCTGTGCGTTCCTCGTAGGACAGGTTGGAGACATCAAACGGCATCCACTGCTCCAGCAGCCAGTGGCTGTCCGGGCGCTCGGCGTGGAAGCCCGCCCGGTTCACCGAAGGGAACCAGCTCCGGTCGATGAGCCGTCGCGTCAGGCAATCCAGGAACTTGGTGTCCCGGAGATAGGAGGTCGCGCAGAGATGGGCCTTCAGCGATGGGTGCGTGGGGTGGAAGTGCCAGTGGATGCCGTCCGGCGCCTGGGTCTCCTCAACGAATCTCCGGTAGTGATCGATGATGGCGTGGTACCCGATGGTCCTCCGGCGCGGGTTCTCCACGTAGCCCACGTGATCCACGCAATGCCAGTTGTAGATCCATCCCCTGCCATCGCTGTCCTGCAGCGCATTCCGGAACTCGTCGCTCCCGATCTCCTCCAGCATCGCGTCGATCTTGTCCCACGTGTCCTTGTAGTCGAGCAAATGCGGAGCAACAACGGTGGCGACCGCCTCCTCCTGGCCGCCGAGGTCGATCTCGCAGCGCTGTAGCCTGGCGAGAGTCTCCCGAGAGGGCGACAGGCCGATGCCGAAGATCTGCTCGATCCGCTCGAAGGTCGCCTCCACACTCTCGTAGAGCGGGCCTTCGGTGTCAACGCAATGCACGACGTAGACGGTGTGATCCGTAGACATGAGGTCTCCCGGGCTCCGCTCAGGCTGCGCAGCCTGTCACATCCTGTTGAAGCTCTGTTTACCCCATCCGCGCGCCATTTGTCAGCAGATTGGCGCAGCCGCCGCGACCTCCGCCAAGCCCTGGGGGCCGCAAAGCGGGCTGCAACGGAGAGGAGTGCGGCTCGTCGGGGCTGAACATGCGAGGTCGGTAGACCCAAGCCCCGATGTGCGGAAGGGCGCCATCAATGCGAATCGCCAACATCGAGACCCACGTCCTCTCCTCCAGGCTGGCGAGTCCCTTTGGTTTCTCCCAGTTGTACTACGAGGAGCGCCAGAATCTGCTGGTCGAAGTCACGGCCGAAGACGGCACGACGGGCTGGGGAGAGTGCTTCGGCCCGCCCCACCCGCCTCAGGCGGCGATTGAGAGCTGCATCGCGCCGATGGTGGTTGGGCAGAACCCGTTCGATACCGAGCTGATCTGGCACTCGGTCTGGCAGCGCTTTCTCGACCACGCCCGCGGCGGCGCCCTGATGGCCGGCCTGTCCGCGGTTGACATCGCTCTCTGGGACCTGAAGGGGAAGCTCATCGGCCAGCCGCTCCATCGCCTGCTGGGCGGCGCACGGGCCGACCGCCTCCTTTGCTACGCCACCGGCCACTACTTCCGGCGGACCGACGAAGACAGCTTGATCAAGATCATCATTGAGGAGGCCGCCCAACACGTCGAGGCAGGCTTCCGGGCTCTGAAGATCAAGGTCGGTAAGAACCTGTCGTTCGACGAGCGCCTCATCCACACTGTGCACGAGGAGTTTCCCCACATCGGGCTCATGGCCGACGCAAACCGTGCCTACTCGCTGAGGGAGGCCATCCTGATTGGCCGCGCCCTGGAGGAGTGCGAGTTCCTCTTCTTCGAAGAGCCTCTGGCGCCCCATGGCCTCGAAGACTACGCCAGGCTGCGGGCGAAGCTCGACGTGCCCCTGGCTGCGGGCGAATCGGAGCAGACGCGCTTCGGCTTCCGGAGGCTGGTCGACTCCGGCGCCATTGACATCGCCCAGCCTGACCTGGCTTTCTGCGGAGGGATCTCCGAGGGGCTGAAGATCCGCGCGATCGCGAACGCGTACGGCGTTGACGTGACGCCTCACGCCTGGGGGACACCGGTTGGCTTTGCGGCAGCCGTTCATTTCCATGCGACCGCGCCCCCCAATCCCGGTCGGTTCGAGGACGAGTTGCTCGTTCTGGAGTGCGATCACTCCGACAGCCCCGTGCGCGACAAGGTCTGCCCGACCCGGATCGAGATCGAGGACGGATGTGCACTACTCACCGATGCCCCCGGTCTGGGAGTGGAGGTTGACAGAGACGCCTTGGCGGAGTTCCTCGTGACCTGACGCGGACACCGCGACGGAGGCCCAACCAATGACAACCGACGAGCGCTCTGGCAGCCATCAAGCTGAGCACAGGGACTTCGGCCTGATCAAGAACCAGGAGAGCCCGCACGCGACGCTGCGAAGCGTGGACATGGGCGCCGTTCGGTGGAGGGAAGGCTTTTGGGCCGACCGCTTTGCCCAGTGCCGCGATGTCACCCTCCCGCACCTCTGGAAGCTCCTCGCCGATCCGGAGTGGGGGCATGCTCTCACGAACCTGCGCATTGCCGCGGGCCTCGAAGAGGGGGAGTTCGCCGGGACCCACTGGCAGGATGAATGGGTCTACAAGTGGCTCGAGGCGGCCTCGCACATCTACGGCGTAACCGGCGACCAGGCACTGGGCCAGCAGATGGACGAGACCATCGCCGTCATCGGCCAGGCCCAGCAGCCGGACGGCTACCTCGCCACCCAGATCCAGGTGCGCGGCTGGAAGCGCTTCCAGAGCCCCCAGCACCACGAGCTGTACACCATGGGACACCTCATCGCCGCCGCCTGCGTCCATCACCGGATCACCGGCAAGACCAACTTCCTCGATGTCGCCCGGAGAGTGGGCGACTACCTCTACGATGTATTACGGGACAAGCCGCCCGCGATGGCTCATTTCCCGATCAACCCGTCGCTGATCATGGGCGCCGTGGAGCTGTACCGGACAACGGGTGAGCGGAGATACCTCGATCTCGCCAACGCCGTCATCGATCTGCGTGGGGCCTACCCCGGCGGCTCGGACCTCAACCAGGACCACGTCCCCCTCCGCGACGAGCAGAACGTCGTCGGACATGCGGTCTTCTACACGTACCTCTACGCCGGTGCCGCGGATGCCTATATGGAGACGGGGGACGAGTCCCTCCTGAACGCCCTGAACCGGCTGTGGGCTGACTTCACGGAAAAGAAGATGTACTTGACCGGTGGCACCTGCCCCTTGCATCGGGGCCTCTCGATCCGGGGCGACGACGTCCACGAAGCGGCGGGAGACCCGTACTCCCTGCCGAACTCCACCGCGTACAACGAGACCTGCGGTCAGATCGGCAGCGTCATGTGGAACTGGCGCATGCTGGCGATCAACGCCGAGTCCCGGCACGCCGAACTCATGGAGCGGCAGCTCTACAACTCGGTCATCTCCGGCATCGGCCTCGACGGCGCGAGTTGGTGGTACACCAATCCTCTGCGCTGGTATGGGGCGCAACACCAGCTCCTGTCGCAGGATGCCTACGAGCGCTTCCAGCCGGGCGAGCCGCCCCACAGGCGGCACATCTGCTGCCCCTCGAACCTCGTCCGGACTATCGCCGGCCTCCACGGCTATCTCTACAGCGCCTCGGAAGAGGGGCTGTGGGTGCACCAGTACGCCGGAAGCACCTTCGACGGGGACCTGCCCGATGGCACACACCTGTCGCTGACGCAAGACACCAGCTACCCCTGGGAAGGCGGGATCACCACCATCGTGCAGTCAGCGCCGGGCACCTCCTTCGGCATCATGCTTCGCATCCCGGCCTGGGCCGAGGGCGCGAAGATCAGGATCAACGGCAAGCCCAGGCGCGTCAAGGTGCAGCCCGGCACCTACGCGACGGTCCGGCGGAAGTGGTCGCCCGGCGATGAGATCAAGCTGACGTTCCCGATGAAAGTCAGGCTCATCGAGGCGCACCCTCGGGTGGAGGAGCTTCGCGGTCAGGTCGCCGTCATGCGCGGGCCGCTGGTCTACTGTCTTGAGTCGCCCGACCTGCCCGAGGGCGTCGATGTGTCCGAGGTGCGCCTGCCGCGCACCGCCAGGCTGACGCCTCGACACGACCCGGACCTCCTGGGTGGTGTCACTGTTCTCGAAGGTGAGGCGAGGCGCGTGCCGCGCGGCGACTGGTCGGGCACGCTCTACCGAAGCCTGCCCCGCACTCGCCCGGAGAAGCTCCCGATCCGCCTCATCCCGTACTACGCCTGGGCGAACCGTGGCATCTCGAAGATGACGATCTGGATGCCGATCTGCTGAGACCAAGGAGGCGCCAACCGCAATGAACCGCAGGCAGTTCGCCAGGCATGTGAGTTTTGGTGTGGGCGGGCTCGCCGCCGCTCTGGGGCGTCGAGCCGCTGCGGGCGCTGACGCGCAACAGCCCAACATCATGCTCGTCATTGCCGACGACATGACGTGGATCGACTGCGAGCCTTACGGCAGCAGTGACGTGCGTACACCCAACATGGCGCGACTCGCCGAGGAAGGCCTCTGCTTCGACGCCATGTTCACCTCCACCGCCATGTGCGCGCCCACCCGGCAGCAGCTCTACACCGGCCTGTACCCGGTGCGGAACGGCGCCTACCCGAACCACAGCCGCGTCTACGATGGCGTCCGAAGCCTGCCTCACCATCTCAAGGCCCTCGGCTACCGCGTCGGCCTGATCGGTAAGCGACACTTCGGCCCCGCCCGCTCGTTCCCGTTCGAGACGGTTGGCCAACAGGGCGACAAGCAGGGCGCCGACGACACCGCGGCGATTGCCGAGTTCGTCAACCGCAGCGCGACCGAACCCTATTGCCTGATCGTGTGCTCCAACGAGCCCCACGGCCCCTGGAACAAGGGGGATGCTTCGGCGTACATCCCCGACCAACTCACGGTGCCACCCCACCTCGTGGACTGCCCCGAGACCCGCCGGGACCTGCCGAAATACTACGCCGAGATCACCTATCTGGACCGCCAGCTCGGCGACTGCATGAAGGTCGTGGATGACTCGGGGCGCAGCGAGAACACCATGGTCATCTTCACCAGCGAGCAGGGCCAGGGGTTCCCGTCTCAGGGCAAGTGGAGCTGCTACGATACGGGGCTGAAGACCGCCACCATTCTCCGCTGGCCGGCCGTCGTCAAGCCGGGCACACGCACCAGCGGCCTGACCCAGTACGTGGACATCGTGCCAACGCTGATCGAGGCCGCCGCCGGCGACCCCGGGGACATCGACACAGGCCGCCCCGATGCCCACGGCAACACGGGCTTTGACGGTCGGAGCTTCCTGGGGGTGCTGCTCGGTCAGGCGGAGACCAATCGCGAATACGTCTATGGGGCCCACACCACACGCGGGATCATCAACGGATCGGCCTGCTATCCGATCCGCGCCGTCCGTTCCGAGCGCTACAAGTACATCCGGAACCTGAGCCACCCGGCCGTCTTCTACAACGTGGTATCAACGCGGGATACGGGCCTGCTGCAGGCCTGGGCCAAACTGGGCGAGCGAGACCCGGCCATTGCCGAGCGCGTCCGCCTCTACCAGCACCGCCCGGCCGAGGAGCTGTACGACATCGGCCAGGACCCGTTCGAGCTGAGTAACCTGGCCGACGATCCCGCCCATGCGGCGGTCAAGGAGGGGTTGGCGAAGGAGCTCGAGCTCTGGATGCAGCAGCAGGGCGACGAGGGGATCGACACCGAGCTACGAGCCACCGACCGGCAGGGCGCTCGCGGCAATGACAAATGGAAGCCGTACGATCCGACTCACGCAGGCCAGCCCTAGCCGAGACGTGCCTGCGTGGCCAGGATGGTCTCCCCCCAAGTAGGGGCGCCAAATATGGCGCCCGCCGTGCCGTCACCGGCGCAACCTGCCGGGCCGCGCCTCCCTCACGTCATCCTCCCCAGCATCTCCGCCGTGACCTCTCCGACGAGCGGCTTGCCCTCCTGCCAGTTCCGCAGGTTCAGCAACGCTCGATCGCCCATGCGGAAGTACTGATCCCGCGTGGGTCCGGCCTGATGGGGGGTGATGAGGCAGCGGGGAGTGTCGCGGAGTGGGCTGTCGGGCGGCGGGGGCTCCGGGTCGAACACATCCAGGCACGACCACAGCCGTCCGGCCTCGTGCTCGGCCGCGAGATCCTCCTCCACCAGGATGTTCCCTCGCGCCGTGTTGACGAACACGCCGTTGTCGGGCAGCAGCGACAGCATCTCCCGGTCGATCTTCCCCTTCAGCTCGTCCACCTTGGCGGCGTGGTTGCTGATGACCGGGCACGTCCGAAAGAGCTCCTCCAGCGACTCGACGCGGGTCACGCCGAGGCTCTCGAACGTCTCCTCCGGCACGTACGGATCGTAGGCGAAAACC
>CBFDAZ010000044.1:0-15650 GCA_965602825.1 uncultured bacterium | reverse complement strand
CGCTATCAGTGGAGCGAAGCGGCGCAGCCATCTGGTGTCAGGCTCACAGAGGAGTACTTCGGGTGAGCTTGGCGCCTGCAGAGCCCGGACCGAATATGTGCGAGCGACACCGATGCACGACGGTACAGTGCACTCGGGCGCGCGGCAGGCTCGTCCGCTACCTGGGCCGGGCCGGTCGGGGTACCGGTGGCCGCTCATCGACATCGGTTTGCGACAGCAGTGCGTGGGCTACGTTGTTGGAGCTCGTGACTTCGTCCGGGATCTCGTCGTCCGGGTCCACGACAACGAAGACGTCGGTGGGGGTTTCGGCAAGCCGGTAGTTGATGCCCACGGTGACGGTTCGCGGCTCGAGGTCTACGGGCCCGGCGATGTGTGGGACCGTCGTCACACCGATCTCTCTGCCTCCCGCCAGAGGATCGCCCTCGTAGAAGGCCACCTTGACACCACGGGCCGGTGCGGAGCCGATGTTGTGGACGCGAGCCAGCAGTAGGCCGCGCTCTCCCTCGTAGCGGATGTCATCGGCGGTCAGCGCCGGGTCGGGCGCGGGCTGTGAGCCCCGTCCCCGTTCGATCTGATCGACCTCGATCACGTAGTTGGTGCGCGGTCGAACCACTATCTGGATCGGTGAGCCGTGCTGGGGCAGGACGAACTCTCGCTGCTCCTCCAGATCATCTATCGCGTCATCTCCATCTCGGTCGACGCCCACACGCAACTCATACCGGCCACCGGGCTCCAGCTCCCAGGGCACAACGCCGATCTCGCGAGGCTGTAGTAGATGATCCGCAGGCCTTGCGTGTCGGCGCCCAGGACTGCCGCGGCGAAGTCCTTGGTCGTATTCTCATATGTGACGGCCGCTCGCAGAAGCGGGCCGCCCATCGATCCGCCGGTGTAGACGAAGAAGGGAAAGACGATGCCCACGAAAGCCACTCGATCGGTCGGCCCGGCCTCGGATGTCATCAGCGGCCAGCGCGTCTTCAGATGGGCCGAGATCTCACGGCCGGTCTCAATGATCTCGGCCTTCGTGCGCGTGCTCTCGAGGGCCCCCTGCCGGCCCTGGATCATGCGCTCTGCATCCAACCAGGCCTCGGTCCCTGTCAACTTGGCCGCGGCCCACGCCTCAGATCCCGGTTCGAGGCCGCCATTCTCCGCGTCCGCGCGACGCGCTCCCCGTCCGCGGGCCCCGCTCGGCTGGGGCTCATGACCGTGCTCGACTGCGAGTTCGTACTCCAGCCGCAGCGGCTCCAGGAACCTCGCGTCGCCGGTCTGCTGGTATGCCAGCATCAGCACATCGACGAGGTAGCCCTTGTATTGCTGGTGCTGCCAATCGTGGTTGACCGTCCCCGGCGGATGACTGGCTGTCCACCAGTTGGGCGAGTTAACGCCGCCCGACACGCCCTCGGGGAACGACACCTCCGCGGGGATCACGCCCTTCGGCTTGCCTCGGTCCGTCGACATGGCCGCCGCAAGCCAGGCCTCGGCCAGCTCCACATACAGCTCTGCGATCGCCGGGTTGCCGTTGTAGCGCAATACGGCACTTGCCGGGCTAACGGCGCGGTAGTTGATCCACGAGTCGTTCCGCCGATCGCCGGCGCCAACCTGGGCGGCGCCAAGGAAGTTGGCCCGGAAGTGGCGATGGCCGCGATCATTGTAGTCGGTCCATAGATCCCGGATCAGCTTGCCGGCCATCATGCTGCGCTCGATCCAGACCGGGTTCCCGTAATCGATCTGGGCCATCATGCCGAGCGTGTTGCCGGTCCATTCTGCGGAGTGCTCCGCATCTGCCATGGGCAGGCAGTAGCCAATCGTCGGATCGACCTCCGAGAGGTTCCACACGCCGTCGACGAGGTTCCGCGTTCCCTCGATGCAGGTGTCGGAGACGCCGCGACTGATGTAGCCGTAGTAGCCGAATAGCCCGACCAGCTCGACGTCATCCCCCCAGCCGCCGCCGATGGTGCCCTCCGGGAGTTGCCGGAAGTTGACCCACCACTCCGACAGGTCGACAAGCCATGCGTAGGCCGGGTAGATCGCGCGCACCCACTCAGGAGCATCTGCGGCCTTCGCCTCGTAGTCACGCATGAGCCAGTCGTAGTAGGCGCTTCCGTCCCCATGGTTCGCCCACTCCTGGCTCAGGTGGTACTTGACGAAGCGATTGTCCGGAGACTCCTCCGCGAGCCTCTTGAAGATCTCGCGTTCAGTGCCGAGAGTCGGCACGTAGGGCTTGAGCATGTGTGCCGCACGCGCGATGTGAAGCTGGGTCTTCCAGTACAACGGAGAGCCCTCCTGGAGCATCCACCACCAGCCGATGGCCTTGTCGTTCTCCAGGAAGTGGTTCTTCCCCAGGTCGCCGCGCGTCAGATGGAGATCGAGGGCTCTCAGGAAGATCTCAGCGTCACCGAGGATCTCAGCCACCGCGTAGTCATCGGGGTTCTCGGCAACGTACGTCCGGAGTACAGCCGTTGCAACGGGCACCGTCGTGCGCTCGATCTCGGTCTCCAGACGTCCGGCCAGCCACAGGCGCACGATCGCCGCCGGTACTTCGGCCTCAGGTTCGTCTGCGCCATCGAGGGCCTGAAGGGCAGCGGCGAAATCACCGGCGTTGTACTTCGCGATGCTCTCGCCGAGCGCTGGGGAATCAAGGGGGCCCGCCAGGCGCAGCAGGCCGTCCTGCTCCACGACCGGCGGGGGTGTGTAGGGCTGCACCTCAATGGCCATGATGCTGTGATGCTCGAAGGGGTAGCCGATGAAGTGGTAGGGGGGATCCTGGATGACCGGCACGCGGTGGTACCATTGGCGGTAGGGATTCTCCCAGGTGGCCTGTTCGGCCATCTGCTCGTCGTACTGGGCCTGGTTCTTTCTCAGCGCAACCCGGATGGCACCGTCTCGGCTGTCGCCCGTCGCCCGTATGACGCGCCACCAGCCCGCCGGCGTGCGGTCCAGCATCCGGTAGCCGCCAGGTGCCCACACGGCGATCTGGTCGGCGACCAGCCTGTCATTGAGGAACACGTCGATCGATCCCAATGCCACGGATAGGTCCCCGAGGGTCACCGACACCCGGTAGGAGCCGGGAGGCACATCCAACCGGAATGTGAGGTCCTGCCGGCCGATTACTGCATCGCGGTTCAGGTCGTCGCGGTGGTTGTCGTAGGCCTCGGCGAGGAGAAGCTGTCCCCACGATCCCCGTAGCTGCGGGTCGGGTTGCGGACGGGCGAACTCGAGCGACTCGGCCTCGCTCTCCCAACCGTACCCCCTGGCGGCGCTGTAGCGATCGGCGTGCGTCAGCCGC
This sequence comes from uncultured bacterium, assembly GCA_965602825.1. GTDB lineage: Bacteria > Armatimonadota > Zipacnadia > Zipacnadales > VGFC01 > CBFDAZ01. The sequence goes on along the minus strand of CBFDAZ010000044.1, from coordinate 12,367 downwards.
TGGTGTCCGTCCATGACGGGCGAGTCAGGGGTCCCGCAGTCGAACCGCCAGACGTCCTGAGCCGGGCAGCGAAATGGGCAGAGAAGCGCAGCCGCAACCGCGGCGGCCATGGCCAGGACTTCGGAGATCTGCCGGGGGTGATCTGTTCTCATCGCTACCTCCCACCTGCGCGTTCGCCAAGCCCGTGGGCGTCTAGTCCCGGGCCAGTTGCCGAGAGTGCCGATCGAAGAACGCCAAGATCCTGGGCCGGCTTGACTCGAGCATCGCGTGCGTTCCGCCCGGCTTCTCGAAGTACTCGTACGTCATCCCCAACTCCTTCATTGTGGCAACCATGGCGCGCTCTCTCTCGACGGGCGCCTTCCCGTCGCGGTCGCCATGACAGACGAGAACGGGGATGTGTCGAATTCGCTCGAGGTCCACCTCTTCGGGCGTCGCTCCGCCGGACGACACGGGGGCGATTGCGGCCCAGACGTCCGGATGCTCGACAGCGAGGTGCCATGTGCCCGTGCCGCATCCTCCTTCACGCGGACGCCCCGGGGGCGGACCGTCGGTTGCCGCAAACAGGGCCAAGCAAACTGCCGAGGTCCTCACGTTCGTCTGAGTTCTCGCCTTCATCCGCGGTCGCCGCCTCGGTCTTGAGCCTTCCAGTCGTTGCCCCAGAAGCCCCAGTCCAGTACTTCCCCTCCAGAGTAGACGAGGTAGTCAGGCAACAGACCCATGTCGATGTGGCTGCCGTAGGTGATGGCGTCAGGTGTGACTCCGCCATGCACGGCAACGTATCTGCCCGGGTTTTCGGGGTGCGGCAATACCGCAAACACGGTCGTCTGGTCGCCCGCGTACGTGTTGCCCCCGATCCGAATCGTCGTACCCTCGAACGCCACCGGAAGCCCGTCCTCGAAGCGCTTCATGACGGCGTTGCTCTCGAAGGTACCGTAGAGTATCAGGCTGCTGGCCCCGATCTGCTCATCGGTGATCTCGGTATCCGTGATGATCGGTAGAGCCACATCGTTCTGTCCCATGATGCCGCCCCGGTGCACGCCGCCGTTGCGCTCTCTGTAGAGCTTCGCCTGGTGGCCCGCCACGGCACGGTTGAACATCGCCTCTGCGTCATCGCCAACGGTGCCGGGAACGAGGATCGTGTGCTCGAAGAACAGATCGGCAATCGGGCCTGAGCACCCGGGGCGCTTCTCATTGGCCAAGTCGAAGTCCCCCGTGTTCCACGAGCCAACTCCGTCTCGGCGGAAAGCCTGTGGCGTCCTCAGGTCGAGGCCCGGCAGCACCCGTTCGTCGATGTGGACGTCAACCGATGCCCGCTTCGGGATCGGGCCCAGTGTCAGCGTTCGAACGTTCTCGGTCCGGATGGTCATCTGGTCCTGTGCGGTGAACTGCGCGTCCACGGAGCCTCGCTCACCGTAGCGACCAAGCTGCTTGATGCTGACCCAGTATGATCGGTTGTGTCGCAGCGTGTGCGTGGCGAACCGCACGTGCTCAGGATCTCGCGTCTTCTTCTGCCGGATGAGCCAGAGCAGCACCTTTTCGTTGAGGTCGGGTGCCTGGTTGGCGTAGCCGTGCCCAGCCCCGGGGACCTCCGTGTAGGTGTGCGGGCATCCTTCGGCGGCCAGAAGCTCTGTCATGCGACGCGAGTGCGCCACCGGCACGCCACCGCCGATCGACCGGTCCAGCTCCCCGTGGATCACCCACACTGGGGTGTGCACGAAGTTCTCCGGCACGAAGACCGCTGAGCGCGCGATCCACGAAGGCTCTTCCCACTCCTGCATGTGGAAGGTGTAGCCGCCCGGCTTCTCCCATAGCCGGTAGTCGCAGTAACCGGAAGATGGGTTCCCCGCCGAGAAGAAGTCGGGGTAGTGGGATATGAGGTACCAGGTCGCGGCGCCGCCCATCGAATGGCCAAGGATGGAGACACGGTCGCGGTCGATCGCGTACTTCCGGCACGCATCCTCGATTGCCTCGAAGAGATCGACCTCTCCGTAGTTCATGTAGAGACTGCCCGCGCCACGGCCCGTTGGGCGGAGAATGACAGCCGACTCCCCGTTCCGCTTGACCGTCTCTGCGAGCTGTCCGGTCAACTGCTTCGCTCTGTCGAGGCCAGTGCCGCCCGGGTGGACGACCACCACCATGGGCTTGGGCTCATCCGTCTCGTCCGTTGCACAGACCACGTATGGACGCTCCTCCGCGTCCAGCTTCGAGAGGTAGTGGTCGATCTTGCCGAGTATCCCAGGCATTGGGCGCTCGGGCCTCCTTCGCTGAGCAGCTGCATGTGGCAGGCACCCGGCCAGGGCCAGGCTGGCGCACATCAGCATCGATGGGACGTTCATGTCTCGATCGGCTCCCCGGGGTCCGCTCCTGTGCTGCCCGCGTCTGCGGCGCGCCGCGACGGTGCAGTAAGCGCTTGCGACAGTTGCGTCAGGATCCGGTCCATGACCGGCCAGCGTTCAGGCATGGGCCGTCGTCGAGCCTCGTTTATGTCGCTCTGCAGACGACTCGCCAGCTCAGCAGGCACCCCCAGGCGTTCCGCGTTCTTGAAGGCCCGGCGTATGATCCAAATCCGCGGCCGATGCAACTCCTTGTCCGTGGGGAGACGCACCACCTTCGCCGCTTCGTCGCCACCGCGGAGGAGGTCGAGGGCGCGCTCCGCAACGTGACACCCGAGAAGGTGCGGGTGCACAGCGTGGAGGTCGGCGGGCGGGTCTACCCCGTGAAGCAGGCCTTGGCCGTCGCCTTCGGCCTCAAGCGCGCCGACTGCTTCCCCCATGTCGCGTGCCGGGCATTCCGGCAGCTAGGCTTCCGGGTGGCCGCCACATCGCGACGACCTACGCGTAGGGGCACACGCGCCCGCCTGCGGGAGGCCCTCCCGGACCGGACCCCGGAGATCGGCCCGGTAGAGGATGTCTTCCTCGAGTTGCCCCCGATCCATCTCGCATGGTCCCGCTGGGAGCACTGGGAGGACATCGCCGAGCACGGAATAGCGATCATCGACCTGCCCCGCGGGAAGCCCGGCGTCTACGAGGCCAGGCTCAAGGACCCCGATGAGCGGCTGACCATCGGCCGCGCCTCGGACCTCCGCACGCGGATCCTGCATGCGTTCATCCGGGGCACTGCCAGCCACCCGTCTGGCGACAAGATCCGCGAACAGGAGGACCTGCGCCAGGTCCTCGTCCGCTTGGCCGTCACCGACCGCTCGGCCGCAGTCGAGGAAGGACTGCACCGCCACCACATCGCCCGCTTGGGCCGCCTCCCCAAGCACACCATCTGCACGCAGACCGCGCACCCTCGCAGCCCACCCCGTCTCCGTCAGCCCTCCGCCACGCGCAGGAGATCGGTACGGTCTCCCTCGATTGCCCGCCGATTCAGCTTCCCTCCACCCATGCCGCTGAAGATTCTGCTTGACACACAAATGAGTTTGTGATACAAACTAGTATGCGGCTACAGATGCATCAGTGCCGCAGGAGGCGGACGATGAGCAAGGAGATCAACGGTGGCCCGGACGACGAAGCGCGCACAACGCAGGAGATCCCGCTGTGGACGCGTCGGTATGCAGCGAACCGCACACTGCCCGTGGCGGTGAATCTGCTGGCGTATTTGGTGGCGTGCATAGCGATGGGCGGGCTGTCATACCTGACCGTGTACCTGTGGATCAAGGCCGGCCCAGCGGTCGCGGCGTTGGGCGCGGTTCCGCTGCTGGGCTTCTGCGCGTTCTGGGTGTGGTTCAGTCTCGGAGGCGCCGAGCGAGTGCTGGCGCCGGTGACGCGGTGGCTGTACCGCGGGGAGGGGGAAGCGACGGCGGAGGCGACGGCGGGCATCCCCAAACTGGCGTGGATTGGGTTCGGGATCCTGCTGACGGGCATGGTGGCGGAGGCGGTGCTGACGGGGATGGGGATGGTGCCGATGGGGTACATGCAGCCAGTCTCGGCGATCTTCGTGGTGCCCGCGCTGGCGCTGATGTCCGGCTTGCCGGGAGTGCGGTCGACACCGAGTCCGTTCATGGCGATCTGGCCGGGCCTGTACGTGCTGCACGCGGGTCTGGTCGTCGCGGGGGCGCCGATTCAATTTGGCCCGCAACTGGCCGGCCTGAACATACTGGCCCCGGTGGTGGGGTACGGATTGGTGGCGGCACTGGCGGGTCATCTCTACAGCCGGTACGCGCTGCGCAGATTGCGAGAGGTTGCAGCGGCGGGCGGCGAGGAGGGTCAGGCGGATGAGTGAGCTTGATGCCGCCGTTCATCAACCCGTTCGGCTGCGGATGATGATGGTGCTGTCAGGCGTGGCATCGGTCGACTTCGAGTTCCTGCTGAACACCCTCGGGCTGACGAAGGGCAACCTGAGTTCACACATGGCCAAGCTCGAGGACGCGGGCTACGTCAAAGTCACGAAGACCTTCCGCGGCAAGCTGCCGCACACGAGCTACTCGATGACAGCGCGGGGGAAGAAGGCGCTCGCGAAGTACTGGGAGGCGCTCGACGAGATCCGGGCCCTGGCCGAGCGGGACGACTGACGGTGGCGCGACAGGGCTGACGGGGCCGCTGATGGGCCGGTCACGCAGGCCCTCGGCGCCCGATAGAATCTCACGAAGGTGTGGCCGACAACCGTAGTACCCAGTCTGATACCGGCAATCCCAACCGGAGGTGCCGAGTGATGAATGCGAAGCGAATAGCCGTGGTGACGATCCTGGCACTGGCAGGCGCGCTGTCTTGGGGCGCCCTGAGGCCGGCGCAAGACGACGCCGTGCTTGGCGATCTGCTCGAGAAGATGAAGGTCGCCGCTGCCGCAGACCGCAGCGCCTACATGCTGACGGTCCAGACGATGACAATGGCCGGGACTGACGGCACGGAGATCATCAGCGACATGTGGATCCGCGACCGGCAGCACTTCCGCATGGAAGACAGCCGCGGGAACGTCATCGTGGTCACGGCCGAGGGCATCAAGATGCGCTTTGAGGAGCCGAATGCGATGCTGCACATCCCGGCCGAGACGATCGAGAAGTTGAAGCAGGCGGCCCAGGACGCGATGCTGGTGCGCCTCGGCATCGGCTCACAGACCGTGGCGATCGAGCACATGCTCGAGATGAGGGAGTCGCTGATGATCGGCGGCGGGCGGCTGGTCGGCGACGACCCGTGCTGGATCCTCGCAGCGGGCGATGAGATAATCGAGGCCATCCAGCAGCTCCCGAGCATGGCGGCGCAGACCGGGATGGGCTGGCATATGGAGATCTTCGACATGTTCATTGAGAAGGAGACGGGGGTCTTCCGGGGGCTGCACATGGAGGGGACGATTGACCGCGCGAATGGCGGCCCGATGAGTATGGCGATGGAGACGAGCATCCCGGAGATCGAGTTCGACATCGAAGTCCCCGACGAGATGTTCGAGTACGAGCCGCCGGAGGGCACCGAGATCGTCGTATGGACGCCCGACAAGGAAGTGGGAGACCTCGGCCCGGTCTTCAGTCAGATGTTTGGGGAGGCCCAGGATGGATGAGGAGGCGGACGAGCTGACAGAGGCAACGCCTAGACCGCAAACTCGCACCAGGATCGGGTGGCATCCCATCACGCTGGCCTTGGTTCTGATCGTCGCAATGAGTCTGTTGCGCGCAGGAGCTGCGGTCGCGATGCGGAGGTTGTGGGGCACCACAGACTTCGAGCCTTCCCTGCAGGCACTCGCGTTCTTGCTCGTCGTGTTCCTGATCGGATCGGTGGGCATCGTGGGCGGCGGGCTGTTCGGCCTGGGGGGGGCCTCCTGGAGCAGCCTGGGTTGGCGGCGGGAGAAGCTGCTCAAGGAGATTGGGCGCGGGATCCTGGCGTTCATCGCCATCTACGCGGTCATCGGTGTGGGCGCCATCGTCGGGGGTCTGCTTCTCGGCCTCAAGCCGCCGGAGATGTCGGGAAGCCCTGCCACGCTTCTCGGCATCGCCATGACCGTCGGCTTCGGCTTCTTCATCGCGGCCTGGCAAGAGGAGAACCTGTTCCGGGGGTACCTTCAGCCGTTGTTGATCGAGCGCTGGGGATACTGGCCCGGAATCCTGGCCCAGGCGGCCCTGTTCTCGACCGCCCATATCGGCTGGTGCCCGACATGGCCCCTCTATCTGCTTGCGTTCTTCTCGGGGATCGTGTTCGGGTGGCTGCGGGGCCGAGACCGCAGTCTGGTCGCCGCTTTCGTCGCGCATGGGCTGATGGGCTAGGTTTGCAGGAGCGAACTGCGGAGACAGGAGCTGCGGAGGCTAGGGCGGAGCGCTGCGAGCCAAGGCGCAGAGGGCCCGATCTTCAGGCGGGCCTCCGGGATGGCGCAGGAGGGTTGAGGGTGCGCTGGCGGTGCGGCTAACGATCTCTGATTGGTGGTTCTGCACGGACCCGTCCAACAGGCGGCGAAGCTGATCGCGGACGGAGCGTCGGTCAACGCGAGGGCGAGTACGGGGTGGACGGCGCCACGACCGCTCTGCGGGTGAGCGTCCACAGCAAACAAGAGCAACAACGATGCCACGAGTGAGGCGATGGCGAAACGTCTCATTTGAAGCCTCCTCCGACACCGGATCAGCGTTTCTCAGCCAGACTGCGGTGTCCGTACGGACAACGATGTCCCCTGGGCGACCGGGACGCGGTTCGGCCAGCATTTCGCCAAGGGGAAACGCCTCGCCTGTCCGAATAGGACTCGCACGTCTCTTGGCCACTGAGGAGAGTGCGAATGAGACACGACTCGGCGCCCGACGCGCCCAGCGCCCCTCGCCCTGCGCCGGGCAGCTCCACCTCTGTTCACGGTGGCCACGCGGCTGCTCTCGTCATGCGTCGAAGGGGGTTTCTCCGGGCGGCCGGCGGGGCGGCCGCCGCAGCGCTCACCGACCCGTGGCCTGCCGGTGCCGTTCTCGGGACCGAGCACGAGTCGGCGTCAGGGAAGCGCAACGACCCGTCCGGCGCTTTCGACCACGTGGGGATCTGGTACTTCCTGCCCAGCTTCTTCGAGTATTCTCTCGGCCCTTGGCAGCCCGAGGTCCCGGCGAATCCCGACCTCGTCCAGCTCTGGAAACAGACGATCGACTGGTATGCGGATAACGGCCTGAACCTGATCGTGATCCATCTGGGGCCGTATGGCGGGGAGAAGGTGCCTATCGGTCCGGACCGCATTCGCTTCGGCTGGGGCTATCACTATGTCCTGAACTTCGACCGCTTCCCGGAGGCGCGTTGCTTGCCCCCGGACTTCGTCAGACGCAACCAGGACATCGTCCGCCGGGTCACCGAGTGCGGCCAGGAGAAGGGCGTCGCCGTCTACACCCATCACTACAACTTCCTCGCTCCGCGTGCCTTTGTGGACGCCCACCCCGAGATCACGCGCCTGGAGATCCTGCGGGCGGGCAACGTGGTTGATCTGCACGGGAAGCTCCAATGCTGGGACATGCGACGACTGCTGTACTATGACGTGTGCTGGAACAAGCCGCTCTACCGGGAGTTCATGGTCGAGTGCTTCCGGGAATACCACGAGCTCTTCCCGGCCGCGGCCGGAATCCTCGTTACCCCGGGAGAGCGTGCTCGCTGTACGTGTATCGAGTGCATCGGAGAGCGGCCCAATGAGGCCGCAGCCAAGGTCGCCCGCTACCAGGACAGTCCGCAGAAACGCAAGACCATCGCCCACTTCGTCCGCGTGTTCGCAGAGACGCTTCGCGAGCTTGGGAAGACTCCCCTGGTTCGGACCTGGATCGCCGGGGTGAACGCGGAGTGGGCCGACGTGCTGCCGAGGGGCATCACCTATGTCACGAAGTACTCCCTCTTCGATCTGACCGACGGTGGACCCGATCCTCAGATTCTCCCTTGGCTGCGGGCCGGCCACGACATGTGGTTCATGAAGGAGATCTCGGGGAACGAGAACGCCGGGCCGATGGTGCTCACGCCGCCGGAGGCCTTCGACCAGCTCGCGGACGGCTGCCGCGAGGCAGGTGTCCGGGGCGTGCTCGGCGTCATCAACTCCGAGTGGGGTCTTCAGTACCGAGTAAGGCGCGTGCAATTCGCCACTGAGGTCCTGTTCGCCAACAGCTTCGGCAAGCGAGTCGGGGACCCCCCGACCACCGCCCGGCAATACTACACACGCACCTTTGGTGAGCCGGGCTCGGCCATCCTGGATGCGGCCTGTCAGTACATGGAAGTGCCGTTCAACATGAGTCGGGTGCTCGGGTCCCGGCTCGAGGGCTTCACTTGCGAGTTCGCCTACCACTTCGCCGACTTCTTCGGTCGAGCGAAGGGCCACCCCGGGACGTTGGGGATCGGTGAGACTCCCAACGAATGGCTCAGCCGAGAGATCGTGCCCTTCAACACGTACGTCAGCTACCTGAAGGAGCATCCGTGGACTGACGGCTTCCGGGCCGAGGTTACGGGCGAGGGAACGGATCCCCTCCAGTTCCTCGAGGAGATCACGTCCTCAGCAAAGGCGGGATGGGACCGGCTGCGGACCTTGGCACCGACGGTGTCGCCTGACGCGGAGGACGAGATGGCGTTGTTGCTCAACAGCGCTCATCTCGCCTACTTGGTCGGCATGCAGTGGGGGCACTGGTTCAGGGCGCGGCTGTACTACACGGGAGCCCTCGGAACAGCGCCCGAGGCAACCCGTCGAGAGCTGGCGCGGAGAGCCGTGGGCGAGTATGAGGCGGGCCTCGCGGCGCTCAGGCAGAGGCTCCCCTTGCTGGAGGAACTGGCCGAACTGGAGCTGATCGATCCTCAGATGACCATTGACAACTACTACCGGCGACGGGACTTGGCCAATCGCGTCGGCTACGAGCTGCCCTCCCTCAAGGAGGAGCTCAGCCATCTGCTCGGGTAGTACGTGCCAACCGCGCGACATTCCGGGGACACGATTGCCTCGGAGTAGCCGTTCCGGCCCTGGATGTCAGGTTCCTCGAGTGGAGTCAGGTCGGGCAATCGGCTGCCGGCAGAGGCACACGGGTTCAGGGATGATCCATTGATGACCAGCCATTCGGGTCCGATAGACGGCGGCCGCGACCAGTATGGAGGCTGGACTGGCGTGCGCGTGGCTGCCACCGGGTTCTTCCGCGTGCAGCAGATTGGCGGCCGATGGTGGTTCATCACCCCTGAGGGCAACGGCTTCCTGTCGGTTGGCGTGAACCACGTTGACTACCGCGAGGACTACTCGGCCGAGTTCGTTGCATTCGTGTGCCGACACCTCGCCGACTGGGGCTTCAACACGATCGGCTGGAGCCAGGAGGTTGTCTCGCCACCGGTGGGAAGCGTGCCTCCCGTCCACTCGGCAGGATGGGGGCCTGATCAGTATCGGTCGGCGACGCTGCCCTACTGTCACCTGCTGCGCTTCACCGATATGGAGTGGTATGTCGATGAGGAGTTCCCTGATGTCTCCAGCCAGACATTCACCGACCGCTGTGACGAGGTCGCACGAGCAACGTGTGCCGAGCTCGCGGACGATCCCAGGCTCATTGGGTACTTCTACGCTGACACGCCGAACTGGCCGAAGTGGGCGGAGATGAAGGGCTACGATCTTCGTACCCCGTCCGGGAGAGACGCACTGGGCGGGCTCGCGCGGCGGTACTACCAGGCGATCCACGAGGCCGTCCGCCGGTATGATGCGCGCCACCTTCTTCTCGGTGATCGATACAAGGGTGACTCCGTCATCCCCACGAGTACTGGCAAAGCTGACGGCGCGCCCGGCTGTGTGCTGCAGGCCTCCCGAGGCACAGTGGACGTGACCTCGGTAGAATACTACCGCCACGGCGACGACTTCGAGGCGAAGGTCGCCCGCTGGCATGCTGCAAGTGGCCGCCCTGTGCTGCTGGCTGACTCCGCCTACCTCGCACCGACCGATGTGCTGAAGGTCAGCCCCGAGGGCCCCATGTATGTGCCAGACCAGGCTGCCCGCGGCGAGGCGTACCTGCGGTTCGCACGACGAGCGTTTGGCCACCCCCTGGTCGTAGGCTGGCACTGGTGCGCCTTCGGACGCAGCAGGGGGAGGAAGTCTGGCTTGCTCGACGGCGATGACCAACCCTACACCGAGTGCACCGACCGTATGCGCGCATTCAACGTGGACGAGCTCTATGCAGTCGGCGTCGCGGCCAATGAGCAAGGGGTCTCGGACACACATGACTGACGCTGATGCCAGACGCGACCGCTATGGCGGATGTCTGCTGGTACAGTCCGACGCGACAGGGTTCTTCCGGGTCGAAGAGATCGACGGATGGTGGTGGCTGATAACACCCGAGGGCAACGCGTTCCTGTCTATGGGCATGAACCACCTCGACCTCGCGGTGCTCAAACACCCGGACAACATCCACATCTGGCGCGAACGTTACGGCGGCAACGAAGACCGATACATCGCCGAGGGAATCGCTGCTCCCCTTCGTGAGTGGGGCTTCAACACCATCGGCTGGACTGAGGAGTGCGTCAGCGGCGAATGGGGCAACGACCGTGCGCCGATTCGGCACTCGCCCGAATGGTCCGCCCGTCAGTACTGCATTGCCGGGCTGCCGTACTGCCACACGCTCAACTTCGGCGAAATCGAGGACTTCAACGTCAAGCCTCACTATCCGGACCCGTTCAGCGACGACTTCGCGCTGTGGGCTGACTACGTGGCCCGCAAGTCTTGCGTGGACATGGCGGATGATCCTCTGCTCATTGGCTATACCCTCGGCGGTCCGCGGCCGGCCTTCAACAGGGATTGCCCGGGGTCGTGGGCGGAGCGTCTCGATCTCGCAGACGCGGCGGACCGGCGGCGCCTGGAGGGAATGGTCCGACAGTACCACGAAGTGGTCGTCGAGGCCATCCGCCGCTACGATCCCCATCACCTCATTCTGGGGCACCGCTTCGCAGTTCCGCCCAGCACGCCGGACTGGGTGCTTGGAGTCTGCCACGAACACATGGACGCCATCTGCGCCAATTGGTGGGTGCCCAGCATCGAGTCGACGCGGGACGTGCTCTGGCGCTGGCACCGCATGACGGGGAAGCCCATCCTGATTGCCGACACGGCGTTCCTGGCACCGACCGAGCTCATACCCAACCCAGGCGGGGCATGTGCTGTGGAGAGCCAAGCGACCCGGGGGGAGGCATACCAACGCCTGGCCGGAGAGGTGGCGTCCAGTTCGTATCTGATCGGTCTCCACTGGTGCGCCTTCACCGAGAATCGGGCCCGTAAGTCTGGGATCAAGAGCTACCTTGACGAGCCGTACCGCGACTGCGTCACCCGGATGGCCGAGTTCAACCACGAACGGCTCTACAGGACGCGTCTGGAGGCGAAGTCGTCCTGACTGCCACTACGCTCTCGCAAGACCCCGTGGGGTCCCACAATTGATCTGCGCTGGCGTTCTGCCCCAGAACTCAGGGCTTTCTTCCCCTTGACTCGATGCTGTTGAGCCACGACCCTTGGATCATGTTCTGGCACCTCGTCCTCCTGCTTCTCTCTCCCCTTGTTCCGCTGATCGGTCGTCTGATGCCCGATGATCGAGACCGTGAGACCCTCGCTCTTCGACAGGAGGCGCTCATTCTCCAGCGCCAACTCGGGAAGCGGCCGCAGGCGGCGTGCGGCTAACCGCCCTGGCAACACCGGCAACGGCTTGCTCGCGACTTATGTTCACCATGCCACGGTCACCGCCGGAGCCAACTGAAGTGTTGCCCATCCGAATGGCTCCCGGGGCTGCGTTGGGACCAGGAACGCGGCGGGCAACATCCGGTCAGCAGGGATCGCGTCGCAGTCAGCGACAGGTGGCGACCTGGCTGCGTAGCGCGACAATCTCACCGGCCAGCTTGCCTTGTGAACTGAAGAACGAGACCAAGAACACGAGACCGTAAGAGGAAGACTCCCAGGCCAGATGACCGAGGTGAACCGCGGCTTCCCAGGCAATCGTGAGCGTGTGCATGCTGGGGATGTCTGCTTGCCGCCGACGGTGCCTGACTCCTCCTCAAGCCCGGGCTCTCGCGCGGATGGACTTGCTTGGGGGCAGAGCGCTCGCCCAGCCTGGCGTACACTACAGGAGACCTCGCACAGGACGAGGAATGACACGTTGCCACTGCAGTTTTACGATGTGCGGCTCCCGAGTGATGACTGGTCCACTCAACCGGACTATCCGCAGAGATGAGCGACGGAAGCTCCACCCGTCGGGTCGACTCTTCTTGGTCGCACTGATGGGCATCAGTCTGCTGTGGCGGACGCATCTCGCAGCCGCCGAGCCGATGCACAAGGGGGAGATCGCGCTGCGCGCCGGAGCATGTGCTGTCGACATCTCACCACAAACGTTCCCCGTCCTGGTCAGCGGCGGGTTCCTGAGTCGAACGGCCGACCGGCTTCAAGACCCGCTCCACGCACGCTGTCTCGTTCTCGATGACGGAGATACACGGATAGCAGTTGCGGTTGT
>CBFDAZ010000043.1:0-15671 GCA_965602825.1 uncultured bacterium | reverse complement strand
GCAGTGGCCAACCTCGGCCGCCATCTACCTCCCCGGCGGCGCGGTGCCCGAGGTCGGCGATCTGCTCTACAACCTCGACTGGGCCGGTACGATGAGGCAGTTGGCCGCGGCCGAGTCGCGCAATGCCGATGCGGGTCGCGACGAGGGGCTCGAGGCGGCCCGTCGCGCCTTCTACGAAGGCGGCATTGCAGGGACGATCGCCGAATGGTGCCGCGACAACGAGTTCGTCGATGTCTCCGGCGAGAAACACCGCGGCTTGCTCACCACCGAGGATCTGGCCGGCTATCGCGGCCGAACGGAAGAGCCCGTCACCACGGCCTACCGCGGCTACCGCGTGCACAAGTGCGGCCCGTGGTGCCAGGGCCCCGTCTTTCTCCAGCAGCTCAATCTGCTCGAGGGCTTCGACCTGGCCGCGATGGGGCACAATTCCGCTGACTACATCCACACGGTCATCGAGTGTGCAAAGCTCGCCTTCGCCGACCGCGAGGCCTACTACGCCGACCCCGACTTCACCGATGTGCCGCTGGACCGGCTCCTATCGAAGGAGTACGCTGCCGAACGGCGGGCGCTCGTCGATCCTGCGAAGGCGGCGGGAATACCCGAGGCCTCCGGAGACGAAGCCGACCAGCCGGCAGGCGGCTCAGAACCCGGCGACACCACTCACCTCGACGTCGTCGACCGGTGGGGAAACATGGTCTCGGCAACGCCCAGTGGCGCCTGGATCCAGTCCTCACCCGTCGTCGCCGGATTGGGCTTCCCCCTCGGCACGCGCGGGCAGATGTTCTACCTGGACGAGAGTCATCCGGAGCGCCTTGAGCCCGGCAAGCGCCCCAGCACGACCCTCACGCCGTCCCTGGCCCTTGCCGAAGCCCGCGGGCTTCCGCACATCGCCTTCGGCACGCCCGGCGGTGACTGCCAGGATCAATGGACGCTGCAGTTCTTTCTCAACTTCGTCCACTTCGGGATGGACCTGCAGACAGCAATCGATGTCCCTACCTTCCACTCCACCCACTTCGCCAGCTCGTTCTACCCCCACGACGCGCATCCTGGCGAGATGCATGCGGAGGAACGCATCCCGCCCGAGGTGTTGGATGAGTTGCGCGGGCGGGGCCACATCGTCCACGCAGACCCTCCATGGTCGCACGGCGGCGTGCTGGCTGTCGCTCTCGACCCGATCTCGGGCGTCATGAGCGGCGCCGCCTCGCCGAGACTAGGGTGCGCCTACGCGATGGGAAGGTGATACCAGGCCTTCCGCGCCCCGCCCGTTGGCGGCGGGTTCCGGGCAGGGGGCAACGCTCGATGTGACGAAGTAGCACCGTAGGAGCTGCACCGTCCCGCTGCAGCACGAGCGCGCAATGATCAAGCACCTCGAGTTCCTCAACTACCGAAGTCACAAACACACCAGCTTCGACTTGGAGCCCCTCACCGTGTTCGTTGGCCCCAACGGTGGCGGCAAGTCCAACATCTTCAAGGGGCTCGTGCTTCTGCAAACATCAGTCAACCGGTCCCCTGCTGAGTACTTCGGCACGGGGCCGTTCGACTTCTGGGCTCAACGTCATCGGGGAGAAGAATCCGCGACTGCATCCATCGCTGTTGGGGCAAGGATCGCAGGCCTCGATGCGCTGGGCCACGATTCGGCTGAGTACCGCATAGAGATCGCACAGGGGTCCGCTGGCGAGATATACATCGCCTTGGAGAGCCTCGAGCTCACCCCACCAGAACATGCTAGTCAGGAGACCTTGCCACGGCTGTATCGCACTACCCGGACTCAACGCCTTGGCGAGTTTGGGAACACCAAGCCTACGGATGATTCCCTGCTTCGCAAAGCAAGGCGACTGCCAGACCCCAGGCCGAGCTCAATGGCCGAGATCGTCGCGGCAGTCGCGGACCACGTCTCCAGATACGGCTACTATCATCTCGAGGCAGGAGACCTGCGACGAACAAGTTCAGAGTTCGATAGCGTCCAGCGATTGGGCTACAACGGCCGAGACCTGCCGGGGGCCCTGAGCGCCTTGCGGGAGTCTCCGGAGGGAGAGAGCTGCCTCGCACGCATCGAGGACCAGGTGCGCGAGCTTGTGCCTCGGCTCCGGGCCTTGCGTGTCGTCCCCGTCGGACAGGATCAGATCGGCCTCGCTGCTGACTTCGAGGGCTATAGCACTCACCTGACTAGCGCGGACCTTTCGGATGGGACGTTGTTCACCCTCGGGATGCTCACCGTCATACATCAGAGGCACTTGCCGGCTGTGCTTGCCATTGAGGAGCCGGAGACCGGCCTTCACCCCCGCCGGCTGAGTTGGCTGATGGACAAGCTGGTCGAGCTCGCACACGGCAGTGACGGACGGCCGCCCGTGCAGGTCCTCGTCTCGACGCATTCCCCGTACCTGCTCGACTACTTCAGGGACATGCCTGAGGCAGTACGCATCGTCGAGTGCGTCGAAGGAGCCACGCGGGTCCGCGCACTCCCGGAGGTGCTCGGCGACCTCCACATTGATGTCGAGGAACTCAAGGATCGTTCTCTGGGCGAGCAGTGGTACTCGGGCGTATTTGAGCAAGAGTTCTGATGCTGAAGATCGGTTACCACGCTGAAGGGCATGACCACCTGATACTGCATTACCTCCTCTGCCAGCTCCTTGGCTGTGACCCAGGTACGGTGCAAGCCAGACCGGTCGAGCGCCGCACGGGGAAGCGAGGCGACATCTCCGGACCTGCGCGGGACGCCCTTCACCGCTTCTACTATGGTGAATGGGCTATTGCCGGGGTCCTCGAAATCGACAACGACGGCCGCGTAGACCTCCGGCAGAGCGGAGATCCTGAGGACCCGGACCATCCTCGCCACTGGGTCCATATCGATGCTGGGGAACAGACCGCGCAGAACTGCAGGTTCTGCCAACTGGCGGACGTACCTGCCAGAACCTGCTCCGGGCTGCGTGCAGAGGGCTTCGTCTCTGGAGACGAGTGGGCGGTGATCATCTGCGTTCCCACCGAGGCGATCGAGGCCTGGCTGCTGATCGCCAAGGGCCTCACGGAGCCCGACAACTCGCTTCTGGATGCAGAGCAACGGCCCGCTGGTGCCGGGATGAAACGGAACATGTATGGCATACCCCGAGCAACAATGCGCAAGGTCAAGACTATGGCACTACCTGCGCTGCAAGCACTGTCCGATGTGCGGGACATTGCGCGCTACTCTCGGAGCTTTCACCTCTTCGCAGACCAGGTCTCAGAGGTGCGCCCTCGCATTGTGGCTGCTGCCGAGCGGCTTGGGGTGAAGCTATAGAAGGGGTCTTCTCCCAACAGCCGCCTCGGCACCGGCCGACGCCCGCACGTTGAACGCCTCCGGCATAGCGAGCGGCGCCGCCTCGCCGAGACTAGTGTCGTGTCACGCGTGATCCATATGGTATCGCCGCACGGCCTCGCCGTTGCTTCGTCGTTCCCCCTCTCCCGCTGTGGGGGTGTGGTGGATGCTGGGAGAGGGGGCCGGGGGGTGAGCGCGCCGTCAGCGCCGTGGCCCCCATACAAGATATCACAGGAGACAGCGCACTAGGGTGCGCCTACGCGATGGGGCGATAGGCCTTCACCGGTTATCCATCGATCGAGGAGGATCGAATGGCTGACAGTATGGGAGATGTCGTTGAAACCGCCCACGAGGCGGTTGAGGACGGGAATGACGGGTTGGTTTCGGCAGCGGCGGTCGCGATTGCGGTTGTCGCCACGTTCATGGCCGTCTGCGGCGTGAAGGGCGACAACGTAGACTATGGCATCCTGCAGGAGCAGTCGAACGCGGTGGACATGTGGTCCATGTACCAGGCCAAGAGCATGAAGCAATACATGTTCGAGCTCCAGCGCGATAGCTTCCAGGCCCAGCTGGCGGTCGGCGGGCCCGATCTTGCGCCGGGGGCTAGCCGGGATATCACCTCCGCCATTGCCGGCTACGAGGAGAACATCCAGCGCTACCAGTCCGAGAAGGCTGAGATCAGAGCCGAGGCCGAGCAACATGAGAAGGCCTGCGGGGGGCTCGACGAGATCGCCAACAAACTCGACCTGGCCGACGTCTTCCTGTCCGTAGCGATCTCTTTGATGGCGATCACCATCCTGACCAAGCGCCGATGGCTGTTCGTGATCGGCGCCATCCCGTGCGTCCTGGGCATCGCTCTCGGTCTTGCAGCCCTCATCAACCTCCCGTTCAGCGTGCCGCTGGCGGGGTTCCTGGCGTGACGCGCGCTCACGATCCCCCATCGTGTGGGAGTGCGTCGGCCGACGGGTGGCTGGCCTGGGCAGTTCCGTTGTATGTTCCCGGGACGGCCGCCATTCCGCCGTCACGTGCCGGAATGACGGACCGCGGCGCTACTGAGGCAGGGGCGAGCCGCTGGGCGTGGCCCGATCCGGCTGGCCCTGCGGGCGAGAGTCGCGGCCCGTCTCCTGTTGATTGGCCTCGAAAACCGTTTGACAAGCATGTGCTCGTTTGGTATTCTCGGACTCCGCCGGGCGGCCCTGATTCCGCCCGGGATTGTGTTTGTAACGGTGCCGGGCGGTCTCCGGTGAGCCCCCGCGGATCGTCAGTCGGCGGGTGCCGCGGGAGGCCGTGCGTAGACCGGGTGACCCGCGTCAAGCGGCAGTCCAAAGCGAAGGGGAACAGAGTTCATGGCTGAGTTGAGGGAGTCGCGAGACGAGCTCGCCGAGCTCGATCTCGAAGACCGAGTAATCCGTGTTGATCGCGTGCGCAAAACTGTCAAGGGTGGACGGCAGCCAAGCTCACGCGTTGTGGTCGCGGTCGGTGATGGTCGGGGCCGTGTAGGCCTCGCTCTCGGGAAGGCCCGACAGGCTCCCGACGCAATCCGCAAGGCGATCGATACCGCGAAGAAGAACCTGATTGTCGTCCCGCTCGACGGGTACACGATCCCCCACGAAGTCCAGGCGACGGTGGGCGGAGCGAAGATCCTGCTGAAGCCGGCCTCCCGCGGGACAGGCATCATTGCCGGCGGCGCTGTGAGACACATTGTGGAGCTCTCCGGCATTCGGGACATCCTGACCAAGTCCCTCGGCAGCCAGAACGTCATGAACCGGGCCAAGGCCTGCTTCAAGGCCCTTAGCCTGCTTATGAACGCCCAAGCCACGGCCAAGGCTCGCGGCAAGGCCGTCCGCGAGATGTGTGGCCGGGACGTTGTGAGCGCCTACGAGGCAGCCGAGCCCGAGCCGTCCGAGGAGACGGACGAGGCCGCCGAAGTGGCAGTGGAAGAGGCGGGCGGTCGCTCACGCCGGCGCTGAAGGGCGCCGGCAGGCCAGTTGATTCCCCACACCCACCTGGGCACGACCCCTTTGGGCGTGAGCCGCGAGTGTCGCCATGAGCAGCTTGGCCGGTTGGCTTGGGGACGCCCGGCAGTCGGCGAACGTGCTGCAGCGCATGGCCGATGTGATGAGCGGTCCGCACGCGGTCTGTAAGCGGCACGTCAGCGATCGCTTCGCCGTCACTACGGTCCAGCCGGCTTCCGCTGAGACGAGTGACCGCATCGCTTCTGCTGAGGACGGCGGGACCACCGTCGCCTTCGCCGGGTACCTCTTCACCGAGGATGACGATGAGCGCCGGCTTCCGGCCCGGCACTGCCTGCGGCTGTATCAGCAGCACGGACGCGACTTCCCCGCGGGGCTGAGCGGATCGTTCGCAGTAGTGGTCCACGATGCCGAGCGCTCCGAGCTGCACCTCGTCACCGATCGCCTCGCCACACGCGCGCTCTACTGCCACGTCGGCGAACCCTTTCTCTTTGCCGGCGAGATCAAGGCCATTCTGGAGTTCCCGGGGGTAAGCCGCCAGGTCAACGCCGACCGGATCATCGAGTTCCTGCTCCGCAAGCGGCTGTTCGGATCGGCCACCTACTACGACCACATCGCGCTCGTACCCGAGGCCTCGGTCACTACCTGGGATGGGACGGGGCTCCGGTCGACCCGCTACTGGCACCCGCCCTTCAACGCCGAGAAGTGCCGGGACTTGACCGAGAACGCCCGACGCCTGCATCGGGGGCTCGGCAGAGCCATCCGCCGCGCCTGCGCCGGGGCAGCCCGGCCGGGGCTGCTGCTTAGCGGCGGGCTCGACTCCCGGATGATCGCCACGTCCTCGCCGCGGCCCTTGGTCTGCACCACCATGCACGCGTACGAGGGCCGCGAGGTCCGGACGGCCCGTCGGGCGGCCCGCGCACTCGGTCACCAACACCGGTTCCAGCAACTGCCCGCCTCCTTCCCCCTTGAGCTGGTGACCGAAGGTTCCCTCATCGCCGACGGTAGGAACGCATTCTTCCACGCCCAGGCCCTGTACCTCGACCGGCTGCTGCAGGACGAGGGGGTGGACGCCGTCCTGACCGGCCGGCACATGGAAACGTACTTCTCCGAGACCAACCTGGTCTGTAGGGAGTTGCGCCTGTTCGGCCGCCAATGGCGGCTCCCACGGCTCCTGCCCATGGACGGCTTCGACATCCCGCAATGGGTCTGGGACGCGCGAGTCGGCGGCAACCTGCAGGTGCTCCGGGAGCTGGTTCCAGAGGAACGGCTGCAGCGCGTCGCGGCCGAAGCCCAACAGCGCATCCGAAGTCGCGTCCAGGAGTTGTGCGACGGCCCGGCCGACCGGCAGGCCCTCGCCACGATCGCGCTCTCGGGCGAGTCCTCGGCCCACCATACGCATCTCAACGTGGCTGCCGTTGACCGCCTCGCGCCGGGGATCACCCTCCTCTGCGACCCGGAGCTGCTGGACCTGTTCTTCACGATCCCCGCCGAGCACCGCCTGTACCACAGGCTCTACGCGCGCCTCCTGACGCGGGTGGACCGACGTGCGCGGTGGGTGCCGCGCAGCAACACCGGAATGCCCGTGTCGAACTCGATGTGGGCGGAGTATCTGGCCGCCTCCCTGCGCCTGCAGACCTCCCGCGCCGTGGAGGCCGGCGTGCAGCGACTGCGCCCGGGCAGCACCTTCACCAAAGCCGCCTGGCCGCGCTTCGACCGCGCGCTGCGCTGGCGTCCGGAATGGCACGCCTACCTGCGCCAGAGGGCAGAGGCGTCGCGGCTGGTCGATCTCGGCGTCTTCTGCGGCGATGGCCTCCGGGGACTCATCGAGGACCAGATCGCGGGCAGGCGCAACTGCTGGATGCTTGTGGGGCTATGGATCACCGCGGAGGAATGGCTGGCTCACTACGGGTGACCGAGCCGACCACGCACCGACGCGCTTCCCCCGGAGCAGCGCGCAGGGCAGTGTGTGTTGCCCTTACCGGAGGGCTATGCTAAAATGGCGGGCGCCCGAGATCAGGCCTGCAGGGGAGATCCCAATGCCCGAATGCCATGAGTGCGATGCCGTCATCGTTGGGGCTGGCGCCGGAGGGCTGACGGCCGCTCTCTACGTCCAACGATACGGCCTGCATGCGATCGTCCTGGAGAAACTGCTGCCCGGCGGGCAGTTGACCGCTGCGAACATGATCGAGAACTACCCCGGCTTCCCGGAGGGCGTTTCGGGACCCGAACTCGTCGAGCGCTTCCGAACCCACGCGGAGAAGTTCGGAGCGCAGATTGTGGCGGACACAATCAAGACAGTGGAACCCGAAGGCGACCGCTGGCGGCTGATCGGCGAGAAGTCCAACTACCTGTCTCACGCGGTCATCATCGCGACCGGCGCCCGGCACCGCAAGCTCGGTGTGCCGGGGGAGGACGAGTTCTCTGGCAAGGGCGTGTCCGTCTGCGCCACGTGCGACGGCTTCTTCTTCCGCGGCCAGGACGTCGCGGTGGTTGGCGGCGGCAATGTCGCCATCGACGACGCGATCTACCTATCCGACCTGGCGAAGAAGGTGACCGTCATCCACCGCCGGGACGAGCTGCGGGCGGAGCCCATGCTCCGACAGCGCGCCTTCGCCCGGGAGAATATCGAGTTCCTCTGGGACTCCATCGTCACCCGGATCAACGGCGGCGACGAGGTGGAGTCGGTCGCCGTGCACAACAAGAAGACGGGCCAGGACATGGAATTGCCGGTCGCCGGCGTCTTCATGGCCATTGGCTTCGAACCCGAGATCGCTCTGGTACAGCATTTGGTGGAGACTGAGGACGGCCACATCGTCACCGACGACCGCATGAAAACCAGCGCCGACGGAATCTTCGCCTGCGGTGACATCCGAAAGGCCGCGTTGAAGCAGATCGCAACCGCCGTAGGTGACGGCGCGATCGCGGCCGACTCAGCCTACAAGCACATCTCGGCTCGCCGGTGACGTCGCCCCTCTGGCGTACTCCCCGCGACCCAGGATAGGTGGTGCCCCTTGCCTGACGTTCTTCGGATTGGCTTCGTCGGCTGTGGCAGTCACGCAACTCACAGCCTCTTCCCCTGTCTAAGATGGGCCCCGATTGACCTCGCCGCCGTGGCTGACCTCGACGAAGCCAGGGCGAAACGGAACGCTCGGGACTTCGGCGCCCGCCGCGCTTACACGGACTACGACCGCATGCTGGCAGAGATGGATCTGGACGCCGTGATGGTATGCGGGCCGCCGGAGCTGCACCGCGACGTTGCCCTGACCGCGCTAAGGCGGGACCTCCATGTGTGGATGGAGAAGCCCCCCGCCCCCACGCTTGCCGACACTGTGACTATTGCGGAGTTCGCCGCCGAGAGACAGCGGTTCGTGCAGATAGGCTTCATGAAGCGGTTCGCGCTGGCGTATGTGGAACTCAAGCGCCTCATCGACTCGGAGGAGTTCGGTGAGCCGACGCTGATCGAGGGCAAGTACTGCTGCTGGAACGTCCCCGACCATCGGAACCATCTGATCTACTACGCCGTGCACATCATCGACCTGTTCCGCTTCCTGATGGGGGACGTGGCTGAGGTTGTGGTGAGGAAGTGCCTCCGCGAGAGGCAGTATGCGAACGCCATCCTGCTCCGGTTCGTGAATGGGGCGGTCGGGTTGATGAACTTCTCGAGCCAGCAGCCGCGGGTGCAAGAGCGCGTCGAGGTGAGCGGAGAAGGGACCGTCGCGATCGTGGACAACCGCCTGGAGCTGGAGCACCATCGGCGGGGTGACAACAGCTTCGGCAACACCATCCACTGGCGGCCCGACTTCGCGATCCCCAACCTGCCGAACAACACACTCGCGCTCCAGGGGTACCTGGGCGAGGTCCGCCACTTCGCCGAGTCGATCCTGAGCGGCCGCGAGCCGTCACCCAGTATCCAGGACGGCGTCAAGTGTATGGAGATCGTGGACCAGATCGAGGGGGCGGACAACCAGGCGCAGACGAGCTAGGCCCGGACGCAGCACTCGGCGGAGAATTCTCGACGCCGCTCGCGTGGGCCGTGCGGCCCTGCTCTCGCAACTGGCTCCTGGCAGCCGTCGTGGTGGTCTTCATCCTGGGCCTGTCGCTGGCGGCACAACTCCAGTTCGGCAGCCCCTGGTGGGGCGCTCTCACGCTGGCGCTGCTCTCACTGTCCGTACTGCCCCATTACGCGCGCACGCACTACCGCCTGGATCGAGAGGGCATCGTCGCGCGGGGCTTGATCGGGACCTACCGGCGGCCGTGGTCGGAGATACGGGCCTACTTCCCGCACGCTGACGGTGTGCTGCTGAGCCCCCTGGCCAAGCCGTCTCGTCTGGCCTATACGCGCGGCATATTCCTGCGGTTCGACAACAACAGAGACGAGGTCCTGAATCGTGTGGAGGCGTATCTGGGGCTCCCCAAGCGAGGAAACACAGACCCCAACGCCGAATCCGGAGCTGACTGACGAAGAGCTCATCAATCGGACGGCGCAGGAGATCGTTCAGCGCCGTCTGGCGGCACCGGCGGTCTTCCTGCTGGAGTCCTCCAGGCCCCTCTCCTTCATCGCCAGCCAGGGGCTTGTCTTCCTGGGGCCCTTCATCGACGCGGCCTTTGAGGTCCCACAGTACGATGCCTTCTGCCGGATGATTGAGAGCCGCGAGAACGTGGAGAAGCTGACCCGGCGGATCGAGGCGCTCGAGGAAGAGCGACTGGGTCGGTCGGTGTCGAGCGACGAAGGGCCGAAGCCAGATGCCGAAGAGCGGTAGCATGGAGCCCAGCCGGATCAACTCCATCCTCGCCACCGACTGTGGCTCGACCACCACCAAGGCGATCCTCATCGAGCGCGAGGACCGAGAGTACCGATTGCTCGTGCGAGGCGAGGCGCCGACCACCGTCGAGGCTCCCTATGAAGACGTCACTCGCGGCGTCCTCAATGCGGTGCGCGAGGTGGAAGAGCTTTCTGGCCGGCCGCTCATCGAGGGCGGCGCCATTCTGCGTCCCCGGCAAGGCGGGCGGGGTGTTGACGTCTACCTCTCGACCTCCTCCGCGGGTGGCGGGCTCCAGATGACTGTCGTCGGACTGGTACGGACCATGACCGCCGAGAGCGCCCAACGCGCGGCGCTCGGCGCGGGCGCCATCGTCATGGACACCATCGCACGGGACGATGGCCGGCGACCTCACGAGCGGATCCAGCGGCTCCGCGAGCTTCGGCCCGACATGATCCTGATCTCGGGAGGCATCGACGGCGGGGAGAAGCGGCGAGTGGTCGAGATGGCCGAGGTCGTCGCCGCTGCGGCGCCCCGGGCGCGGCTGGGCGAGGGCTACGAGCTACCGGTCATCTACGCCGGCAACATCAAAGCGCGCGAGGAGATCCAAACCGCCCTCGCCAAGGCAACCACTCTCACGATGACCGATAACCTGCGGCCCGAGCTCGAGCGCGAGAACCTGTTCCCGACCCGCCAGGCGATCCAGGACCTCTTCCTCGAGCACGTCATGGCCCATGCGCCAGGCTATGGCAATCTGGTCTCCTGGACCGACGCTGACATCATGCCGACGCCGGCCGCTGTCGGCGCCATCATGCAGACGATCGCCGAGCGGGAGAACATCAACGTGGTCGGTGTTGACATCGGCGGCGCGACGACCGACGTCTTCTCCGTGTTCGACGGCCAGTTCAACCGCACCGTCTCCGCCAATCTGGGCATGAGCTACTCCATCTCCAACGTATACGCCCAGGCTGGCCCGGAGCAGATCTTGCGTTGGGTCCCCGATCCGGCCTTGGGCGGGGGACTGGCCAACCGCATCCGTAACAAGATGATCCGCCCGACCAGCATCCCCCAGACCCTCGAGGACCTCCAGCTCGAGCAGGCCGTCGCCCGCGAGGCGCTCCGGCTCGCCTTCGAGCAGCACAAGAGCCTGGCGACCGGCCTCAAAGGCGTGCAGCAGGAGCGCACGATCTCCGACACCTTCGACCAGCGGATGAGCGGCCAGACCATTGTGGACATGATGGATCTCGACCTGTTGGTGGGATCGGGCGGCGTCCTCTCTCACGCGCCGCGGCGATCGCAGGGCGCCATGATGCTGATCGATGCGTTTCAGCCCGAGGGCATTACCCAGCTCGCCGTTGACTCCATCTTCATGATGCCACAGCTCGGCGTCCTGGCGGGAATCCACCCTGAGGCGGCCACTCAGGTCTTCCATCGCGACTGCCTGATACGCCTGGGAACCTGCATCGCCTGTACGGGCCGGCCCAAGATCGGCCGACCGGCTCTCACCGTCACACTCAGGAGAGACGGCGCCGAAGAGACATTTGAGGTGCCGGGCGGCGAGATCCGCCGTGTGCCCCTGGAGCAGGGCGAGGCGGCCGAACTGGAGATCCGCCCCGCTCGCGGCCTGGACGTGGGGGCCGGCCGAGGTCGTGCGGAAAGAGTATCGCTCTACGGAGGCGTCGTCGGGCTCATCTTCGATGCCCGCGGCCGGCCAATCCAGATGCCCGAGGAACCGCAGGAGCGCGCCGCGGCTGTGACCCAGTGGCTGTCGGAGTTGAGCGTGTATCCGGAACTGACCTGATGGGAGGCGCCGGCGTGATGCGCTCACCGGCCTACGATGGCTGGAGGGAGTACTCCGCTGATGCGGATGCGCTCGGCACTGTTCGAGCATCCGGGTATACGCGTGCCGACGGCGACTTCGTCCCTCTCACCGATCACGAGCGGTACCCCCTCGAACGGGCGATCGTTGTCGCCCTTTCGGCGGCGTTCGAGCACTACATCGTGGATCTGTTCCGTGTCGCGGCTTTCGAGATGGGAAGGACAAAGGTCTGGGCTGAGGAACGGCTGGGGGACTTCGGGGCGTCCGAGCTGGCCGCGATTGTCGAGCAGTTGACCCGGGGCGGAGCCGCTGTCCCAGGGGTCTCGCGAGAGAAGCTCTGGACCCGCCTGCAGGCATCCGCCCTGCCGAAGCGCCAGTTCGCGAACCCGAACTCAGAGAACGTGCGGGAGCTATTCCAGCACTTGTTCCCGCGGGATGATGTCTGGGCAGGCGTGACGACGCGCACCCAGTCAGACGAAATGGTGCGCGAGTTCGTGGATATGCACCAGGAGGACCGGCACGACGTCGCTCATGGCCGCGCGCGTGGGCCTCTGAGGACTGGCGACGTCGCGAACACGAAGCACGAGTTCAGGCGGATCGTCTGCGAGCTGGACACGAGTGTCGGTCAGTTGGTCCGCTGTTGCGGTCCGCAAGGCACATGCTCCTGGGCCCGCGCTTAGGGAAGAGAGGGAAGCGGCATGTCCAATCCACTACTACTTGCCGAGTTGAACCGGTTCGTGGACGACGAGGGGCTGCGGGAAGCTGCGGCGATTGCGGTGGCCCACCTGTGTGCCGGTCCACCATCCGACGTCCAAGCGCGGCGAAGCCGTCTCAGCCAGGCGGAGGAGCGCGAGAGGGAGTTCGAGTGTCTCTGGGAATTGTACATCGAGCCCGGCGGCCGCAAGTCCCTCAACAGCGGGGAGGCCAGTTCACCCGCCCTCACGGTGCGAATGGCCTACCAGGGCGCAGTGGTTGACCACATCCTCAGGTTGTTCGCCGAAGGGGGCGTCTGGTGGCAGCGCGCCGAGGAGATCGTGAAGAAGAAGGTTGCCTGACTCCGCCAGCGTCAGAGCCCGGAGGTGCCCCGATGAACTCCCAGGAACGCGTCTTCGCCGCACTCGAGAGAAAAGAACCGGATCGCGTCCCGTTCTTTGAGCCGATCATCGACCAGAAGGTGCTGGATGCCCTCCTGCCGGGGGGCGACTACGAGGAGGCCCTCGAACTCCTGCAAGGGGATGTCGTCGGCCTCAACCGGTCATCCTGGGACAAGGACAGTATCCAGTTCGTCGATGAAGAGAAAGGGCTGTTCCGCGATCGGTGGGGCGTCATTCGGGCTGTCGGCCCCGAATCGAGCCCTTATCCCGTCGAGCCGGCCATCAAGCAGCCGCAGGACCTCGAGGACTACGAGCCGCCCGATCCCTCCGATCCCACGATCTACGGGCACTTGGCGGATGTGGTGGAAAAGTACAAGGGCCAGAAGGCGATCGTCTTCATGGGGCGCGACGCCTACTTCGACCCGGCGCACCTGAGAGGCGTCGAGAACTTCCTGATGGACATGATCCTGAACCCCCAACTCGTCCACGAGATCATCGAGGTCTGTCAGGCGTACGACCTCGAGGTCGTCAGGCAAGCCATCAAGATGGGGGCCGACGTCATCGTCTTCGGGGACGACTACGCCGACAAGAACACCACCTTCATGTCGCCGGAGCACTTCCGCCAGTTCATCTTCCCCGGTCTCAAGAAGGCGATCGAGAACGCCCGCGACCACGGGGCCTATGTGATCAAACACACAGACGGGAACATCTGGTCCGTTATCGACATGATTGTTGAGGCTGACCCCGACGCGCTTCACCCGCTGGAGCCCGCGGCGGGGATGGACCTGGGCGAGGTGAAACAGAAGTACGGCGACCGCGTGGGCGTGATCGGCAACGTCGATTGTGGAAGGCTCCTATCCTGGGGCACGCCGGAGGAGGTCCGGGACACCGTGGAGCAGTGCATCTTGGCTGCTGGTCCCGGCGGCGGCTATATGGTATCTAGCTCCAACAGCATTCACTCGTCGGTGAAGCCCGAGAACCTCGTCGCTATGGCCGAAGCGTGCCGCGAGTTCGGGCAGTACCCCATCCGCGCTCGCGTCTGAGAACCTCGAAGAGGAGGGCCTTCTCTCAAGACCCAAGTTATGCGCACGTTACGTGGATTGACAGCACTGATTGCCGTCCTCTTGACTGCCGCAGAAGCCCAGGACCTCGCCCGACAGATCGACGTCCCTGGCGAACTCGAGAAGCAGTTGCCCGGGGAGGAAACGGTCCGCACCTCCGCCGGCAAGCTCCCCACTCCGCCTCCGCCGCCCGCTCGACCGACGCTGGGGAGAGCAGTCGAGGCAGCGGATGCCGACGCCATCAGGCGCGCGTGGCTGCGCACGCAAGAGCCCGGGATCACGTTCCTTCGTCCCCAGGCGGACGAGGAGTGGACCGAGAGCGACGAGGTGGAGTTGACCTGGGAGACGAGTGGCCTCATCACCCACGTCCGGATCTACTACTACGGGGGGCGCTGCCGCCTGGGTGGGCGCGACCGCGGGATGTTCAGCGGCTACGTCGCCGAGCGGGCGGAGAACACGGGTCGCATCACCTGGAGGGTGCCGTGGGTTGACGCCATATCGCTCGCCGTGAGGATCGCCGGCCTCGGCGAGGACGGCGAGAAGCTGGCTGACGATGAGCGCCAGCTTCGCTTCCGACCGAAGGTCATGCGTGACTTGGGCGAGGGCACGCTCATTGCCGTCAGCAAGCGTCACCAGCGCCTCTACTTCCAGTGCGAGGGGAAGATCGCCCGCCAGCACATTGTCTCGACGGCCCTCGGCGGCTACTGGACGCCGACGATGGAGCCGGGCAGCGTGGACCGGCGGCGAGGCCGCATGGGACAGGTCTTCCGGAAGGATGGCCACGCCTACAGTCGGATGTATCGCTGCGCGATGCCTTACTGGCTGGCCATCACCTCCACCGGAAGCCACGGCATCCACGCGACCAGCTCGCGCTACTACTGGCGCCTCGGTGCCCCGGCCTCCCACGGCTGCATCCGCCAGCACCGAAACGACGCCCGCGTCCTGTTTGGTATGGTCAAGGTCGGTACGCCGGTGTATGTGTTTCCGTAGATGAGCAGGTCCTTGCCGGTCTCGCTGTTCCCGTGTCCCGTAGGTCGAAGCTCCAGCTTCGACGCCGTACTGGGCCGTTGCCTCCCCGAGGGATCCCTGAGGTGACCTTTGCCGACACACTCTCCCGTGATAGGATGGACACCGCTCGCTGGCTCGTGAGGAGGAACCGCACATGGACCTGCCCATTCGCCTGGACAGAACGCAGATTGCCCAATTCTGCCGGGCCAACCACATTGCGCGCCTCTCGCTGTTCGGCTCTGTCTTGCGCGAGGACTTCGGCCCGGACAGTGACGTCGATGTACTGGTGGAATTCGCGTGCGACGCGGTCGTTACCCTACTGGACATGGCCCGCATGGAAGAGGAACTGGCGCACACGATCGGCCGGAGAGTTGACTTGCGCACGCCTCAGGAGTTGAGCCGTTACTTCCGGGACAAGGTCCTGGCTACCGCGGTGGTCCAGTATGCTGCCTGAGGACCTGTCGTTGGCGGGAGCGCCGACACCCTTGCTGACCTCGCCGTTCGCTACCCATGGTCATTGTTTGTGGGCGCCTGGGCGCCCCGGCCTCCCACGGCTGCATCCGCCAGCACCGCAACCACGCCCGCATCCCGTTTGGTATGGTCAAGGCCGGTACGCCAATGTACGTGTTCCCGTAGGTCGGCAGAACCTTTCCTCCGGCCC
>CBFDAZ010000042.1:0-16042 GCA_965602825.1 uncultured bacterium | reverse complement strand
GCGGCAAGTGCCTCGGGGTCAGCGATGTCGGGGCTCATGGCATCGTCGCCTTCCACGGCCTCGCGCACCAGCTCCTCAACGTCGGCGTCGAGACTCACCATGGCGCCCTGCTCGAACGCAGTCCAGCCTATGCCGACTCCGACCTCTCCGAGCTTCTCCGGCTGCCCGGGCCTGGCGAAGACCTCGGCCATCGAGGTCGGCATACTCAGGGCCTGGCCCGATTCGTCGGTCCACGTCACGTCCTGATCGGTGAGCAGCAGTCCGCCGTCGCCCACGAACTTCATGATGGCGTCGAAGGCCTGGCGAGAGATGATCGTGGTCTGCAGCAGAACGAGGGCCCGGCACGACTTGGGTATCCCTGATTCCAGGATGATCTCTTCGTGGAGGAGGTCCACATCGCCAAAGGCGCTGTTGAGGAGCGCGAAGGTGTAGTGCGGGACGGGGTAACCGTTGTTGATTCTGGCCTGGGTCATCGGGTAGAGGAGGGCAACGGGCGCCGGCGGACGCGGGAGGACGTTGAGCAGCGGGCCCAGCCGACGAATGCGGGGCAACTCCTGGCCCAGGAAAACCCATCTCTCCGGGCGCGACTGCACGCCCGTGCCGAAGGAGCGGTTGATGAACGAGTTGAGGTACGTCACGCCCTGCCCGATGGCGGTGTAGGCGCATTCGGCTGAGGCTTCGGGTGGGTTGATCTGGAACGGGTAGTTCCGGTCATCGAGCTCCACGTAGAACCCAAACGGCTTGTCCAGATGCTGGGCGATCCCACGCTGGAAGGCGTGGCAGTAGTTCGCCTGGACCATGCGGACCTTCTGGGAGGCGGGGTAGAAGTACGGGTAGACATCGAAGTCAATGCGGTCAACGTAGCGCGACCACTTGAGCGCGTCCTCCTGGCCCGAGAAGGCCCGGCCGTATCCCAGGCCCGGCGACATGTAGGTCAGCAGCAGGTCCCACGCCCGATCCCCCTCGTGTTTGATCTCATGGCCCTGGCGGTACTGTTCGGCGACGTAATCGCTCAGGAACTGCGCGAGATGCCAGCGGGCAAGCGGATTCTCCGCGATTTCGGATGACGGTCGCAGCTCGCCCCCGTATCGCTCGCGGAACACCCGCTGCGAGTCTTCTCCGAGGTCGATGGCCGACTCGGAGACCGTCGGTTCATCAACCACCTTGACGCTGACCAGCCGCGGAATGGTGTCGGCGACGTCGAGATAGGGCTGCGCGTGCTTCCGGGTGGTCTCCGTGGACTCCGGTGAGAACGGGTTCGGCTGGCCTCCGCCGCCGCGGCCGGACAACCTCGTGTAGTGAGTGTACTCGTGGATACTCGCCATGCCCCGGGAGAAGGCGTAGGCTTCAGCCTCCTTGTCCACGAGCGTCTGCGTTCCTGTCACTCGCTTCGGGCGGAAGCGGCTGACGCCCCCGTAGGCTATGGTGTTGAAGCCCGTATCCCACAGGTCGTCAACGCGTGCGTGAGCCCCTGCCTCATCGAGCAGGTGCCCGCCGGAGCCCGTATCCAGGATGGACATGATGGGAAAGAAGCGGTCGCGATCGAGATTGTCCACGACGTGGCAGGCGACCGCGTCGGAGGCGAGCGGCGGGTTGCCCGGCTCCCCGAGGGTGAACGCCAGCCAGTAGGGCCCGCTCTCGAGGTCCGGCAGTTCCCCGGCGAAGTCGACTTGCGCCTCCGCGGGCTTGGTGCCGAGATCCCAGATTGGCTGTGCGGTTGCGTAGTCCTCTCCTTGCCTCAATGTGGCAGCAACCCGTAGGCCGTCGGTCGAAGGGAATAATGGGGTAGACAGCGGCAGGTGGACCTCGAACTCGGTGCTGTACTTGTCACCGGCCCGAGCTTCACGCCCGGCGAACGGGCCCTCCAACTCCAATCGGTAGTGTGCCAGGTCGTACCTGCGGAGGTCACGCAGCCAGGCCCGCAGCTCCGGCTGCTCCCACTTGATGCGAAGGGGACCGGCGTCGGTCTCCAGCGTCAGGTCAAGACCATGCACATCAGCGATTGTGTCGCGCGTGCGGTCTTCCTCAGCGGGGAGGACACTTTCGGAGGTCCCCTCCGCGCTGACGAGGGAGAACGGCGTGTCGGCGTAGCGGTCGATGGAGAAGGTCAGCAGCACCGGCATTCGGCTGACGCGGACATCGCGGACGAACTCATAGTCATACCGGCAGGCCACCACACCACCCGGGCGCACCTGAAGCGTGCGGCGGACGGTCGCGATCCTGTCATCGGTGTCAAAGACTTGCCCGTCGGTGCGGGTGGCCCGCAGGAGGGCCTCGGTCGTGGTACGGGGGAAGAGGCCTTCGCTCTGATGGTCTTCCGCCAACACCTCGCCGCCGCTGAAGCTGTGGTAGACGGTATCGGTGCCCGGCTGGTATACCCACACATCGGCCATGGTTGGCAGACCGACAAGAAGGCCGCTATCCGGAACAGACAGCGAGGCCCCCACCCCTGAGCCACTTAGTTCGGGAGCGCCCGGGATCGAGAGGACAGCTCCGCACTGGACCGGCCATCCCGGTGCGAGCGCCCGGTTGCCGTGCCACACGTAGGCCTCGACCGCGATCGGTGGCAGGACACGGGTGCGGAAGCTGCGCCGCGCAAGCGGCTGACCGTCCGCAGTGCGAACCAGCGCGCGCAGCTCGACGGGCTGCTGGGGCCCTTGAGGCGGCGAGAGAGGGAATGTGTGGGAGACTGGCTTTGCGGCGTCCAATTGAACGGTTTCGGTCTCCACCAGCTCGGGTGCGGCGTCGGTTGACCAGTCTACGGTGACGGTGCGGGGCTTGGCTGTCGTGAGAGTGAGGCCGAGCTCGACGTCGGCCTGGCCGATGATGCTGCGCGGGGGAGTGGTGACATCGCTTACCAGTACCTCGGGCTCACGCCGGGCCAGCCAGAAGATGATCTGTTCCAGAAGCGCCGTGGCGCAGTCGTCGGTGTAGAACTGCCCCTCGGTCGTGCGTGACACCTGAGGCCAAGTAGTGAGCAGGGCCGTGCGGCCACGTTCGACGGTGCCAAGTGCAAGCAGCGGCCGCCCGCCGGCGGTCAGGACCACTTGGCTGTCGGTCTTCGGTTCGACGGCGGCCACCGCCCCAACGCGCCCCAGCCTGTCCGGAGGCAAGCCGGCGACGACAGAGTGATCCGGCGCGGCGACCTCCGCTGCGCCTCCCGGCTGGTCCTTCGCCTCGGCCTCGAAGGTGGCGGGCAGCACGGCAGCGATGGGCGACTTGAAATCCTTCGAGTGAGCCAGTGTATTGGGTCCGGCGACAAACAGCAGCCCAGCCCCGGACGCGACGGCATCAGCAATCCAGGTGGCCTGGTCCCATGTCAGTACGTAAGGATCGACATCCAGCATGACGATCAGGTCGTGAGCCAGCACCTCCTCACGACTCGCAGGGAAGCCGAAGAACGGAAAGTGCAAGCCACGGAAGAGTTGGGTGTCGATCGAGAGGCGCGTCCTGTCCTCCCTGGCCGGATAGAGCATGCCGGCCGTGAAGCGTGCTGCATCCTCAAGTGGGAAGAACCCTTCGGCGGAGTGCTTCAGGTACAGGATGTCCAGTCGCTCGTTCTCCCGGCGCACCCCAGCCTTCGGCGTGTACGGTGTAGCAACGGGCTGCCGGGTGTGGAGCCGGATGGCGTCCACTCGCAGGGCGAACTCCGCGTTCTCGGCGTCCACGTCATCCAGGCGGAACGTCAGCTCCTGGACCGAGCCGAACAGCGTTCCGTATACGTTCCGCACGTTGCTGCCGGGGTGCGTGTCGAGCGAGACCTCTTGCCATTCACCTGCGGGAAGCGGACGGCCGGTCGAGACCGGGTAGTCGGTGAAGCTGCTCTCGGAGTAGCGGAGCCGGACCCTGAAGCCAACTCGGTCGTCCAGGTGGTAGTCGGAGAGACGATAGGCAAACGAGACCGAGGCGATCAGGTGCGCGGGCACCGGTTCGGGAAGGAAGTAGGTGATGAAGGCCGGCTCGGAGGCCTGATCGTCCGTCCAGTGGATCTTCGCTTCGAGGACCTGGCCGCCACGGCCGGCATCGTCCACGATCGAGAGCCCCTTCTGGCCGTGGCCGCCCTGGTAGTACTCGCCGGACATGCTCGATTGCCAGCCATCCAGGGAGCCATCCTCGAAGTCCGCCAGCCTGTGTTCAACGGTCGGTCCAGGATCGGGCTGGGCACTGCAGGGAGGCACAATCCATACTGTCAGGCATGTCACGAGTGCCACGCTCATTACCCTTCCATGACCCCGCGCGTTACAGCGCCGGGATCAGTGATAGGGTTCGACAGCGAGGCGCAAATGCCTGGTGGAGACGCCGAGGGGAAACGGATCAGGGCCGCCCGAAGGCAGCCCTGAACCCTATCACTGGTGATCGCGGTCTTGCGGCTGGATTGTCATTCTTCGGTCGGATCCCAGTAGATGGTGGGCTGCAGTTGATCCGGCTTGCTGTGCTTCGCGTGGCCGTCCCCATAGCCGACCACATACCCGCCGTTGTGGCGGTGGGCGTACTTGTTGTCGAGCAGTGGGTCGGCGACGCCCTGCTGTCCGTTGACCTGGGACTGGCCGTGGGGCTGACCGAGGCTGGTGTCGTCCGCGAAGTCGATGATCAGCACCTTCTTGGCGGAATCGAACATCACCCCGAGGGACTGGCCGGACATCAGTGAGTTCATGCCGTAGCCGGGGATGACGGTCTTTACCTCGGGACAGATCTCGATCTGGTGGTTGCGGGTGTAGTCGTAGATGGCATCGTACCACTGCCACTCCGTCTGGCTGTATTCGCCCGGGCCCCCGGCGACGGTCGAGACGGGGAACATCTCGTCATAGTCCTGGGCGTACATGTGAATGGCCAGCACAAGCTGCTTCACGTTTGAGATGCACGCCGCCTGTCGGCCCTTGGCTCGCGCGCTGGAGAAGACGGGGAAGAGAATGGATGCCAGAATGGCAATGATTGCGATGACGACAAGCAGCTCGATCAAGGTAAACCCGTGCCGTCGGATTGCTCGGAACCGCATTACCCTCTACCTCCTGAGTGGGAGACTGATGTGTGACAACGCGGGACCACACTCACCTGCCCCAGACCACTGCCGACAGGCCGTGTAAGAGCCGCCGCCTGTTGCCCATTGGACTCGAAGTAGTGCTACGAACGCTTGACGGGGGACTTTGATCCATTCAGTGGCAGTGTCCCCAACGAACGCCTGGGCTAAACATACAGCATGCGAGTTCTGGGTGTCAAGTAACCAGATTCTCAACGCTCCGTGACCAGCGGCGCCGAGGCCTGGCGACCGCCACCCGCCGACACGACGGTTAGCCGGCCTCGACCCGCAGTTCGACCGGCTGAGCCACTCCGCGGTTGTCCGGGTTGTAGTACTCATAGGCCGTGCTATCGGGCGTCTTGGCCTTGATGGGGAACTTGGCCTTCAGCCGATACGTCAGATCGACCTGGTGACCGGCTTTCAGCTCCTCCAGGTAGACGATGATCTGACGGCCGGTCAGCGTGTACTTCTGTATGATCTTCGACCCCACCAACTCCGCCAGGTCGCCGGCCTGGACCTCGAACCCGGGCGGGATTCCGAGATCGACCAGCACCATACCCATGCGGCCAGGTGTGTTGTTCTTGATCGTGACGTTCGCGGTGACCGTGTCATCGACGGCGAGCTCGGTCTTATCGTACTCAACGTCGATGGCGACGGCCTCCTTCGCTTCCGGGCTCTTCCCCCAGGGCAGGAAGTACTTCGTCGTGATCTGGTAGAGGCTGGAGCCCTCGCCGGCGAACTTGATCCGCACGTCGTTGTCGCCTTCGCGAACGTGCTTCTTCAGGCTGACGAAGTGCACGACGTCGGCATTCGACTCATCGATAGCGAGGCCTTGGGCCTGTTGGCCGTTACAGAGGATCGTGATCTCCGCATTGACTTTCTGTGTGCTGCCCTTCTGCGCGTCCAGCAGCGCCCGCAGCGCCAGTACGGTCGCCTGCGTCGAATACCAGGTACCGTTCGGATCTTTGGAGGCTATCAGGTAATTGAGGACCTCCGTCGCCTCGCCCGGATGCGTCCCGGAGTGGATCAGTGCGAGAGCTGCCAGGCCGGTGGCCTCGAGGTCGGCCGACTGGCCGGAGCTATGGGTGATCCCGGTGATCTTCGACTCCCACCACATCTTCCCGTCTTCCCGCTTCGCTATCTTGATCAACCGCGATAGCTGCGTCTGGGTCTCACCGTCGTCCGTGGCAGTGGCGACGAGGGCGTTGCACACGAGGGCGAGGGTGTAAGGGTCTTTGGCCTCTCCCGCGTGCTTCTTCACGTACGCGACTGCCTTCGATAGCCGCGCATCCTCCGGCACAGCCCGGCCCAACGCCCAGGCGCAATAGGCGGTCGGGGGGAGGCTGGAGTTCTGGATTCGGTTCCAGCTATCCTGGTGTAGGTAGGACTCGTCGGGCTTCCAGCTTCCATCGCCCTCCTGCTGGCTGAACAGCCATTCGGCCGTCCGCGCGATCACCTCCTGGTCCACTTCGTAGACGGCACTCATGTCCTTGAACTCGGCCAGGCCGTAGGCGGTGAGGATCTTGTTGGCCGGGGCGTCGCCGAACCACGAGAACCCGCCGCCCGGGCATTCATACGCGACCAACCTCTGGTACCCGGTATTGATGAGACCCTCGGCCTTCATGCGGATCTCGGGTGTGACCTGACCGGTCGTCTTCATATAATCGAGCACGAGGATGTTGGGGTACGTTGCCGACGAGGTCTGCTCGAAGCAGCCGAACGGCATCTGCAGGATGCTATCGAGCCCCTCGACGGCCTGGCTGAAGATCCCCGAGTAGATCTTCACCAGGATGTCCGATGCCCCGTCGATTGCTTCGCGGGGGATCGGAATCGTCTTGCTGACGTCGGCATCGAGGCGATCGTTGATGGTTGCAAGCGTCTCCTCGCCATCGGGCCGGATCTCGATGCGTCGCTCGATCGCGTCGCTCAGCTTCGAACCGTAGGCATGCACGGTCAGCGGGTGATCGCCGATCTCCCTGGCGGTGATCGTGAAGTAGACGGCTGCCTCGTCCTTGGCGCCGATAGGGAGCGTTCGCTTGGCTTCTCCCTTGAGCTCGAACCAGTCGGCCTCGGTCAGTTCCAGGCGCACATCCTGCGCTTCGTCAAGATGGTTGAAGACCATGACGGGGATGCTGACCTCGTCGTTCCGCGTCAGCGAGACGGGCAGGTCGATGTCTACGAAGAAGTCCTGGAAGCAGCGCAGCCCGCTGGTCGTGGAGCCAAGTTGGCCGCGTGCGGAGTTGGCGAGGGCCGTGAGCCGCCAGGTCGTGATGCTATCGGCCATCTTCAGGCTCAGCTTCGCCCGTCCATCGCCGTCCGTGATCAGCGCCGGCTCGCTGAACATCGTCTCCGGGAAGTACTTGCGGATGCGGGGCGGCTCTGGACCGGCCGCTCCTCCGTCCTCCTCGGAGTGTGCTGCAGCGAATTCGCCGTTCATGGCCACGCCCTCCGCCATCGCCATCGGCGCCGCCAGGACGAAGTCGGGCCCCCCGGGCCCCTTCATACCACCCCGAGCCAGCATGAAGCGACCGTCCCGGACGCCATCCTTGTCGTCCGCCCAGCCTCCCTGCCAGGCCGTGGCGAGGTACATATCGTCCTCGGTGCCCTGCCTCCCGTCGGGGCCGATGGCGCAGATAACGAACATCCACGCCTCCTCATCGCCTTCGCCCTGCGGCTCGAATACGAGGTCCTGGCCCCACTGATCCTGGATGTCCTTGTCTGTCAGGTAATCCCCGTCGAGCAGTGGCTTCGGCCCCAGACGCTCAGCAAAGCCACGCCCGTCGTGATCGTCACGGTACTTCTGGATGGCTTGCTGAATCTTCTCCAGCGTGGGTTGGAGCTCTTCCGCCCATCCGTCCTTGAGCTTGCTGACGCGGTCAGCGTAGGTGTTGACGTTGTAGAGCGAGACATCCGGCATCTCCGCGCCGGCCATCAGCACCTTCGCCGCGCGCTCGCGCTTGTCGAGCATCGGCTCCGGCCCCGCTTTGCGGGCGATGATCATCGGCATGTCGAATTCGTGGATCTCGACCCTGGGCTTCATCAGCTCCTGCTCGAGGTAGAAGAAGACCTTCTCCATGCCGGGCTTGAGCTCTTGCAGAGCGAACACGCTCTCATCCACCACGTTGATCCCGAGCGCGGCGGCAACGGGCTTGCCGGCCGCGTCTCGAACGGCGAAGAGAAGGCTGGCGTCCTGTCCCGGCCGGTACGTGTCTTGGTCGGCGGTGATGTCGACCGACAGGTCACTGGCCGGATCGACGAACACCGGCGAGGTGTCCCGGATGATCTGCCCGTTGCGCTGGATGCGGTAGGCGTTGAGCCAGATGGAGCCAGTGAGATCGGGCGTCAGCTCAACGCTGACCGCGGCCTGCCCGTTCGCCACCTCGGCCGCCTTGGTCAGCATCGTCTGCCGGTCCTTGATCACGTCCAGGTACACCGCGCCGGCTCCGCCGGACGTGAGCACCTTGGCCCGGACGGTGTCGCCGACGGCCGCCAGGTGGCGGTCAAGGCGCAGGAGCAGGCCGTCCTCGTGCCCGTCGCTTTCGAGTGCAATGGACCGGCTGGCTGTTTCACCGGCGTCGGTCCGCGCATGCAGGCTGACAGTCACGTCGGCTGTCTGGGGTCGGATGCGGAACTCGGTCAGACCCAACTCGTCCACCTCGCGCGCTCTGGCGGAGACGCGAACTGCCTTGCCGCCATCCTCCAGACCGGTCAGACGCACCGTGCAAGGCGCCGGCGAGCCATCGGGATACGTGGTGGTGACGTAGATCACGTTCTCAACGCCAGCCACTGTCTTCCCCGATTCCGGTATCGCCTCAATGTGGATCGGGTCCTGGGCGACGACGCTGGTTGCGGTAGCCTCCTCCGCATGCTCGGCCTTGCTGGTGACCTTGACATCAAGCTGCAGGAAGGCATTGCCTTGCTCGAGAGGCTGGCCAACGAATGTGGCAGGCAGCCGGGTCTCGAACTTGAACGTGCCGTTGTCATCCGCCGTCCCGTCATGGGTCGCGATCTCGGTGTACTCGACGTCGAAGGTCTTCACTGAGACCTCGACCTGTGCCCCGCGCACCGGCACCCCGTAGAAGTAGTCGGCCTGGACGGTGCCCTTGACCGTCTCGCCCGGTAGGTAGTAGCTCTTGTCGGTAGTGACCGCGACATCGAACTTGGGGAGAACGTATCGCTCGACGGTCACCGTCTTCTCGGCGTCCTGGTCGCCGAGCACACACCGGATCGTGTAGCGCCCCATGTTGACTTCATCGGCGAGGACGAAGTCGGTTGCCGCGATGCCGTAGTCGTTGGTTTTGAGGGCCTTCTTGGCGACCTTGTTGCCCTTCGCGTCCTTGACCTCGATGATCGCGTCCGAACCGGCCAACGCTGTCATCGCCGGTTGGCGCAAGATGAGGGCCCGGATGTGCATGGTCTGCGTCGGCTGGTAGATGGGCTTGTCGGTGGTCAGCAGGACCTGGTAGCGCCGGGATACCCTTACACGCTGAACCGTCTCGTCGCTTCCGGCGGCAGCGCGACCGATGACCTTGAGGTCGTACTCGCCGGGTTCCACATCAGGCACCCGGAAGCTCGCCTCGACGGTGCCGAGCGGATCGGTGAGGCCGCGGAACAACGTGTCGAACTCCTGTCCTTCGGCGGGGCCGAGGCGCACAACGACCCTCCCACGGGCGACGGGCTCTCCCTCTCGGTGATCCGTCAGGACGACACGAACGGCTGCCGGTGCCCCGGCGAGGAGTTCGGTCTGGCCGACGACCTGGATTCCGATGGGCTCGATGGCCGGCCTCTCGCGCCCGGCGGCGCGAGGCGCGCCCTGCACGCCCCAGAGGGCGACGGCGAATGCGACGACAGCCAGGGTCTTCAGAGGGAGCAGGTCTGACCTGCGAGCGTTTCTCACTTTGTGGTCCTCCTCAAAACCGATCGACGTGCGTTCCGACCGGGACGTGCCTGCTGCGGTGATTCGAACGACGGACAGCGGCCGACGTGGTCTGCCTGTTGGACGCCATCGGGCCTGGCCCGGTTCCTGAGGCACGGTCAGCTCGGAAGACGCCCAGCGTGGAGGCCGGGTTTAGCGGCACGAGGCGGGTGTCGGTCGGCCGGGCTATCGGCCGGGTATCAGGTCGGGCCTGACGAGCCACTGAAGGCGGCCGGCGCCGGTCTGCACGACACTGAGCGTTACGCAGGCTGCGCCGCTCTTCTTCATGTCAAGGCGCCCGCCGCCGATCAAGGCACTGACAACCTGACTGAAGTCCGGCTCGTGCCCGACCAGTAAGATCCGCTGGGCGGGGTAGTCTGCGACAACGCCCTCGATGTCCTCCACTCGGGCACCGGACTTGAGGCGGTCATCGGTCTGCGGCTCAGGACCGCAACCGAGGACCCGAGCGACCCGTTCAGCGGTC
Source organism: uncultured bacterium (assembly GCA_965602825.1). Taxonomy (GTDB): domain Bacteria; phylum Armatimonadota; class Zipacnadia; order Zipacnadales; family VGFC01; genus CBFDAZ01. The sequence continues at coordinate 5,626 of CBFDAZ010000042.1, read as the reverse complement.
TGTCGGGCGCGGACGAGCGGGCTGCTAACGACCTCCCCGGGAGCGAGGCCGCTCGCCAGGATGAACCGGGCGACGCGTTCGCTCTCCAGCTCTCCCCGGGACGTCAAGCGCCTGGCATGATCCGATCCATTCGGTCCGACGTCTTCAGCGTCGCCATGGCGGAAGAAGATCAACTCCATCTTGGGCCTCCCAGTCCGGATGTCCAGGCCGCAGTTCTCGGCCCTGCTAACCTACATACCCAGCCACGCCGCAGCGCAATTGAGGCAGCATGGAAGCACACGCACCACGGCGATTCCTCGCGTGCTGGCACCACCCCTCCCGCCGGCACGAAGTAGCCGGAGCCCCGTTGTTCTCCAGCAAACTATGGTTCAGGTTCGGCCGTGAAGTGCGGTACAAGCAAGGAGAAACGACACCTCGCTGTCGGCAGGGCGCGCGCCAACTGCAGAGCGGGTGCTATCCGACACCACCTGTTGGGAGCCCGGGACATGGCTGCAACTTCGTCAACAGCCGAAGTCGGCGTCATGACAACCACCAAATGGCCTGCGGGCACGACGGCCGAGCGCTGTGTGGCGTTCTCACGGGGGGTCGTCCTCAGCACCGCGCTGCTCATGGTCGAGGGAGAGACCCTCGTTGGTGAACGGGTGTTCGGGGCTCTGGATGTCGTCGTCTGCATTGCCTTGGTCTACGCCGTGGGGACGAGCGTGCTGATGGTCCTGGGCAAGGAGAAGATGAGACTGCAGTTCCCGCTGCTCGTCGCCGACATGGTGCTGATCACGGGCATCATCTACATGTACGGGGGTGTGAGCAACGAGTACTACCTGCTGTATTACCTCCCCATCCTACAGGCGAGTGTGCGGCTGAACTTCCGCGATGCAATCGCCACCGCGCTTCTCTCATCGGGGTTCTACGGTCTGGTGGGCTTGAGCAGCGGGCCGGAGACCCTGGTGCCGACCACCGCCCAGCTTCGGGCCGGCACCTTCGCCGCATCGGCGGTGTTCATGGCTGCGTTCTTCGCCCTGCTCAGCCGCGAGGCGCGTGCCCACATAAAGCGAAGCGAAGAGATGGCGCACCTGGCAGGCGCTCTGTCCCAGAAGAACAAGGAGCTGGAAGAGAAGACGCGGCAGCTAGCTGACGCACATGACAGCCTACTTGCGAGCGAGCGCCTCGCCGTGATCGGGGGGCTAGCGGGCAGTGTCGGCCACGAACTCCGCAACCCGCTGGGCGTGGTCCGCAACGCCGCATACTACCTGCGGTCGCAACTCAAAGACACCGGCACCGAGATCGGGGAGATGCTCGACCTCATGGACCGCGAGGTGGAAACGTGTGATCGGACGATCACTGCCCTGCTCGACTTCGCCCGCCCTGACGAGGCGATCCCCGAACTGATCGACATCAACGCTCTGATCGACGATGTCGCCAACGGTGCTGCGCCTCCGGAGGGAATCAGTCTGAAGCTCCAGTTCGGCGACGATCTGCCACTCGTCAAAGCTGACCGCCACCACCTGGAGCAGGTGTCCAAGAATATCATCAGCAACGCCTTCCAGGCGATGGGCACCGAAGGCGTTCTGACAGTGACGACCGGCTGCAACGAACACGACGACATGGTCTACGTGGAATGGACCGACACCGGTCCGGGGATTGCGGAAAGGGATATCGAGAAGATCTTCGACCCCCTGTTTACGACCAAGGCGAAGGGGATCGGGCTGGGCTTGGTTGTGTGCAAACGACTCGTCGAACGACAGGGAGGACGCCTGGAAGTCCGCAGCGAGGCGGGCAAGGGCGCCTCGTTCACCGTGTACCTTCTGAAATCCGATGGTGGCCAGAATGGATGAGCCGGTAACCGTATTGGTCATCGACGACGATGCCGGGATGAGGCTGACTCTCTCCCGTATCATCGCTAACGAAGGCTATCGCGTCATTTGCGCACAGGATGGGCCGACGGGCATAGAAGCCGCCAGAGAGGAGCCCGTGGACATTGCTCTGGTTGACTACCGGATGACTGGGCTGAATGGTGGCCAAGTGTGTACTTCGATCGGCAAGATCCGGCCGGAAACGACGGTCTATATGATGACCGCTCACGTGACCGAGGAGGCCGCCGACTCGGCTGTCACCAGCGGCGCGTGCGGCATCCTCTACAAGCCGCTGGACATTCCGGGGTTGCTTGAGTTGATCGCAGAGAATGCACATGGACGGCGAACCGATGCGGTCGTCGAAGGAGGATCGGGCTAATGCAGGGCAGCACACCCGCCCCCGTCTTGATCATTGACGACAATCCCTCGGCCTCGAAGACAATGAGGCTCGTGCTGGCAGCAGAAGGGTACGAGGCGGATTCCGCAGCAACGGCGGCCGAGGCGTTGGACATGGCCAAGAAGAAGGCCTACGATGCAGCGCTCATAGATATCTCTCTGCCCGACCGCTCCGGTATCGAGCTTCTCACGGAGTTGAACGACCTGTTCCCGGACATCGTCTCGATCATCGTCACAGGGCACTCCTCGGTCGAGACCTCAATTGAAGCGCTCAACCGGGGGGCCAACGGGTATGTGAAGAAGCCGGTCGAGGTGCAGCAACTCCTGAGTCTTCTGCGCAGCGGACTTGAGAAGAAGCGGCTGGAGGAGGCGAACTGGCGGATGTTGCGGCGCCTCTCGCTCCTCCACGTCATCGGAGCAACCGTGGGCGTCGGCCTGGATCCGGCTGAAACGCTCACCGAGACGATCTCGCTGGTTGTCTCTCTGCTGGACCTGGAGGCTGGGGGCATTTGGTGGTGCCGGGGCCTGGAGCAGACCCCGGAACTGGTGGCTGCGGTGGGACTGCCGGACAACCTGGCCGAGGTCTTCACCGAACGTGCCCGATGTCTTTTGGCCGAGATAGCCGCCAATCCCAAGCTGAGCGAGCAGCCTTGGTTCGATCTCCAGGAGGGGGCCGGTGACGAATCGACAGAGTGGCAGCTTCGCCTGATCCCCCTTAGAGGTCAGAAGGACCTGATGGGTTGCATGGCCATCGGGGGGCGGAACTGGTTCGAGGGGAACAGCGAGGAAGTGGAGTTCCTGGGTGCCGTAGCCGGTCAGGTCGGTGTGGCGATGGAGAACATGCGCCTGTACGATGATCTGCGGCTTACCCACGAGCGGCTGCAGGACGCGCAGACGAAGGTTGTTCAGGCTGAAAAGCTGTCTGCGGTCGGCCGAGCGGTGTCAGGAGTGGCTCACGAGATCAACAACCCGCTCATGGCCATCATGGGGTTCTCAGAGCTGCTCGCCGAGGAGAACGCGGGGGAACTTACCCCGGACCTGAGCCAGCGGATCTACTCGCAGGCCAAGCGGTGCGCGAAGATCGTGGAGAGCCTGCTCAGCTTCGCCCGCCAGAAACACGCTCCGGCCGCGGCGGTCGATCTCAACGCGGTCATTCACGTTGCTCTCAGTGATACCGAGCATGAGCGCACTCACAACACCAGGGTGTCGCTCGATCTCGATCCGGGCCTGCCGGAGATCGGCGGCAGCCCCGCTGCCTTGAGACAGGTATTCGTGAACATCATCACCAATGCTTGCCAGGCCATGGAGCCGGAGGGAGGCACTCTGACGATCGTCTCAGAACGACGCGACGGGGATGTCCTGCTCCGTTTCGCTGATACCGGGCCTGGCATCCCGGAGGCAGCCCTGGCGCGCATCTTCGACCCGTTCTACACGACGAAGGCGATGGGCCAGGGCACGGGCTTGGGTCTGAGTGTCTCACACGGGATCGTGCACGAGTACGGCGGCGAGATCACAGCGAGGAATCAGCCGGAGGGGGGCGCCGCGTTCGAGTTGAGGCTACCCACCGCGAGGGACGGACGACAGGACCGACCAATCGATGGCGACACAGAACGCACCGAAACAGAGGGAGTGGGTGCCAGTGCGAGTTGAGGACTACGCTGGTAATGGGCGTCCCAGAGTACTCGTCGTGGACGATGAGCCTGATGTCCGCCAGGTCTTCGAACTGGCGCTCTCAAGGAACGGATTCGAGGTAACCTCCGCTGAGAGCGGGCCGGCGGCCCTGGAGGCAGCCGAGCAGACTACCTACGATCTGGCGTTCGTGGACATCGCGATGCCGGTGATGGACGGTGTGGAGACCCTGAAGCATCTGCGGACCATGTCGCCCAAGACGCAAGTGGTGATGATCACGGCCTTCATGGACCACGGGCTGGAGTCCGAGAGTCGCCACGACCGGGTGGCGGCGGCCCTGGCTGCGGGGGCTCGCGGGTGCCTCAGGAAGCCGTTCGGCGTCTCGACCATCGTCAAGACCGCCAAGTACTTCGTGCGCTAGAGCCGTCGCACGGACAGGCCACTGACTGCCGTCGCCACAGGCGATGCACTGGGAGCACAGAACACACATGAGCGCGGCCTCCGCCGCTACTCCCGTTGGCCGGGCAGCTCCACGAGGACGTTCTCGGCCGCCTGACCCGCTGACACGGTGACTGGCTCCGACTCGCGCGTCCCTTCCCCCCCCCCGTCGCGCCGCTTCACTCTGACGGTGTATGTTCCGTCCTCCAACGCCCGGCTCCGGAAGGTCCCATCGTGTCGCAGGAACAACGGCTGTACTTGCTGCCCATCTCTGTAGAGCTCCAGGACAAGCACTCGATTGGCGTTGGTGACCGGTGAGCCATCTGCGCGCGCCAGTCTGCCCGCAACCACGCCGCCGGGACGCAGCACGAAGTCGGCAAGGACACTCGCGCGTTCGTCCGAGAGCTCGACCTCTTGGGGAGACCTGGGCAGGAAATTGGGGTGCGCGACCCGCAGCTCGTACTGCCCCAAGGGTAGTCCGGTAAGCTCGTACCGGCCGTCCTGGCCGGATCGAACTGTCGGCGTCCAGCTATACTGGTCGGCTTCGCATCGGATTGAGGCCCTCGGCACCGGGTTCCCGTCAGGGTCGGTGACCCGTCCGGCTATGCTTCCGGCGTATGCGTGGCGGAAGTCGAGGGACACGGTAGCCCCGTTGATGAAGACGCGTTTGATCTCAGAGCCCGGCAGCTTGTCTCCCGCGGTCATCACGAACCAGAAGCCCGCGTCAAGGTGGTCGAACCGGTATGACCCGTCGGCACCGATGCCGGCCCGGTGGGTGCGAGGATTGGTCTCGTCGTGCCAGAGCGTGCGCGCCTCGTGGGGGATCCTCGCCGCCACGGCCCATCCCTCAGTGATCGCCTGCCCATTCTCATCGCTGACGTGCCCCTGCAGAGCTCCGGCCTCGGGGAGCTGCAGGTCGCCAAGCGCAATCTCCTGTCCGCCGGCGACCTTGACATGGCCGACGTGAAGGAACGTGCTGCCAGCCCCCGTGATGACATAGTACTCGCCGGGAGCCACATTGCGGATCTCGAACCGCCCGTTGTCGTCGGCTGTGCCGGTGTCCTGCCCGGACGCGACAGGACGCTTCTCCTGGATCGCCCGTCCGGGGCCCAGCGGGTTCTCCGAGACAGCGATCTGCAGCGGGCCGCCGGCAGGGAGCCGGTTGGCAGGGCCCGCTATCCTGCCCCGCAGCGTGCACAGGTGTTCGTCCGGCACGAACTTGGCTAGGCGGATGTCAGCGCCTGAAACGTCTTGCCCGTCGCGCATGCTCACCAAGACCCCGCCCGCTTCGGCATACGTGCCGTCGGCCAGCC